>DATFJT010000228.1:0-2120 GCA_035269065.1 Saprospiraceae bacterium
ACCATATCTTCAATTGATCTACTGCGGCTGCCCGGAAAGTGTCTCCAGAACCCAGTACGACCTTGAGCCCGGCTTCCTGGAATTGATGGGCCAATTTGCCGATGGTCGTGGTTTTACCAACGCCGTTGACGCCAACAACGAGGATGATGTAGGGCCTTTGATCCTCCGCGGGCAAATAAGAAGTGACGTCTTCGGTATTGTTCTCTCGAAGCAATTCAATGATTTCATCGCGAAGAATATGGTTCAGCTCAGTGGTATTGATGTATTTGTCTTTTGCAACGCGAGCCTCAATGCGTTCTATGATCTTCACCACCGTATCCAAACCGACATCGGAAGAGATCAGGGTCTCTTCCAGGCTGTCGAGGACTTCGTCATCCACCTTGGTTTTCCCTGCAACTGCTTTGGTGAGTTTACCGAAAAAGCTCTCTTTTGTTTTTTCTAACCCCTGATCGAGATCTTCTTTTTCTTTTTTGCTAAACAGCTTGTTAAAAAGCCCCATGATCAGATATTTAAATGAAAAAAAGAGCCTTGACATTGCTGACAAAGCTCATTATAATTTAGAACTGTATGAATTAACTGCAGCTTAGTTCTTTGCGTCAAAGAATTGATCTACTTCATCCTTGTGAACGATCATTTCTTTGAAAGAATATTTTCCTGTTTCAGGATTTTTGATGCTTTTGATGACGCGAACGTGGTCTTTTCCGGATCCGGCGTTGGCCGCTCTCTGGGCCACTCTCGCGTTTTTGGATACTTTCTTAGCCATGATTGATTATTTTATTTCTCTGTGAAGTGTGTACTTTCTCAAGATAGGATTGTATTTTTTCAATTCCAATCTATTGGGACTATTTCTTCTATTTTTTGTGGTGATATATCTACTGGTGCCCGGTTGACCACTGTCTTTGTGCTCCGTACACTCCAAAATCACCTGAATTCTATTGCCTTTGCTCTTAGCCATGGTTCCAGATTATTTTTCATTTAGTTGTACGCCATGATTGACGCCTTTCTTCTCCAATTTCTTGAGGTATTGGTACAAGCCGAGCTTATCGATTGTTCTTATCGCCTTGCTGGAAACCTTCAATGTTACCCACTGATCTGTTTCCGGGATATAAAACCTCTTTTTATTCAAATTCGGGTAGAATTTTCTCTTCACCTTATTTTTGGCGTGAGAAACATGATTTCCGCTCATGACTTTCTTACCCGTTAAATCACATACTTTTGACATCTTCCTCCTTTTTTCGGACCGTTAATGAGTGGGTTTCACTGCAATCGCATACCCTTGATTCCTCAGTGACCTCGGCAGGATTCGAACCTGCAACCTCCTGATCCGTAGTCAGGTGCTCTATCCAGTTGAGCTACGAAGCCAAATCGAAGCGCAAAGATATAAAGATTTTCATGAATAGTAAAGCAGAACTGGCTTATAATGGTTCCTTATGATCAGTGAAATTGAAAAAAATCTCCCATTAACAGAAAATATCTTGTTTTTTGTGGGTCAATTAAGGTGTTTTTGATAATAATTGGCTATATCAATTGTTCTTTCTCCTTCCTCAAACATCCTAAAGGCCTTAAAATTGGCCCACTGTACTTTCCAATAGCTATTGTCCTGGTATTTCCGGGCGTGGGCCAGGATGGGCTGAGGGAGCAGGCGATAGGGAATGCGCTTTTCAAAAATTTTTTTCCACAAAAAGTACTCTTCCATGATGGCTACATCCGGGTAGGGGCCGACACGCTGCCAGCAAGCCCGGGTCATAAAAAAGGACTGGTCCCCGCCACGACACCATAAATAGGGTAGGCGGGTACACCAATTGTTGATGCGCAACAGAGGGTTTTTACTCCTCATACGCAATCGGAAAGCTCCTGCCCGGGCACCCTCTCGGACTGCTTTTTCAATGTAATTTTTGAAACCCCTTGGTGGAATGCAGTCAGCGTGTAAGAAAAATAAAATGTCAGCACCTGTCTGATCTGCCCCGGCATTCATCTGCATGGCCCTGTTGGCCTGAGGTAATTCTATCATATGAACGCCAAACTCATCAGCCACTTCAAGGCTGTTGTCCCGGCTATGACCATCTACAACAGTAATTTGTCTGCTTTCCAACCCTGGCTCCTGGATGAGAAAGGGCAGT
>DATFJT010000229.1:0-7301 GCA_035269065.1 Saprospiraceae bacterium
GCCCACCAATCAAGTGAAGGAGGCTATGCCAGAGGGCATCACATTTCAAGGACATTTTGAACTCAAGGAAATTCTTCAACAACTTCTCAGCCAATTGGGGGATATGTGCAAACAGCTTTTAATTTATTGGGCTGAGGGATATAAAATGAAGGAAATAGCCACAAAAATGCATATTGTATCGGATACGGCTGTACGTAAAAGGAAACATTCTTGTCTTAAAAAGCTATTAGCTATTGTGAACCAAGATGAAGAAATAAAAACTGTATTACAGAATTACCTGCATGAATCATAAGAATTCACCCAATTCCGGAAATATTGAAGACATTTTAAAGGATCTCTTGTATGAACAAAGCGCCAGGGAGCATTTGAAATCACTCAAAAAGCAACCCAGGTTCATTAAAAAACTGTTGCCTTATGCAGCTGCGGTCCTTTTACTGGTATCGGCAGGAATTTACTGGCTTTCAATGGGCAATCAGAATAGCCTTTACCAGGAATATTATGCCTTTCCAGACATCAATCGCAGTCGGGGACAAGATTTGACTGATCAACAATTGACAGTACTTGAGTCCGGGGAATACGAAAAAGCGCTAAGCTTTTTCAATACGCATCCCTACACATCTCCCAGGGATTACTATATGCATGCCCATTTGTACCTGATCAACGCAGAATATAGTAATGCAACTTCCCTTTTGAAGGGCCCGGATTGGCCTGCTTCTTACACTACCGAACGCGCCTGGCTATTGTTCCTGCTCGAATTAAGAAATGCCCCCCAAAACATGGACCAACTTAAAGAATATCAAAAGGATATGAGTGAGCAGGACAAAGAAAAAGCCAATGCTATTCTTAAAGAGCTAGAAGAGGATTAACGTCATAAGTATGAGCATCATGTCATTCCACGATCTCAAACACATAGCCATGCACTGCAAGTGAGCCCGTTTTAAGTCTGGGTCTTTTATAGCTTCGCGTATTGTTGTAACTCAAGGCCAATAGCCTTTCAAAAGGAGATTGTGCTTGTCCCATGCTCCTTCGATTCCCCTTGTTACTGATGATCGCATTTAAATTAACCGGCTTTTCAGTCAAAATCAATTTCAGCACATCCTTTCCAAGAGGCGGCGCAATTCTTAAGTGGTAGGGAATGGTCATTTCCTGGCCAGGCAATAAGTAAAATTCCTCCGCCGTGTATCTGCCATTAGCTGGAGGCACCAGCATGTTGATCACATTATCAGGCTGAATGTCAATAATGGAAAAATACACTTCGCGCAATCCTGTATTCCTGACACTCAATTCCAACTCCGAACCCACGCGCAACTGCTGATTGGTCAGCGCCTGTTTCGTTTTTTGATCTACGAGCTGAATGTCCATGGAAATAGAATAGTTGGTTTCCTCAAATTTTCGCAAAAACTGACACTGATTGATGGCTTTTAGCTCATTTAAGAGTATTTCCTTATTCAATTCCAGGGAGTTATTGGTGTTCGACACCCAAATACGCTTGCCTTCTTTAGATTGCAACACCAGATTTTCATTCTCAGTAAATAATTTGTGGGCATTGGTATGAGAAAGGGCTGAAATAAACTCCAAGGCCTGGATTTCTTCTGCCAGCTCATGCCACTCAGACCGGGAATCTACATCCACTGTCAATTCCAGCTGGATAGGGGGCGTGGCTTTCTCCAGGATTTCCACTTTGTAAAGCACATCATCTTTGATAAGATCTACGGGGCACTCCAACTTTAAAATACTGGTGGTCAAAGACGCACTTTTAATATCTCCTTTACAGATAACTGCTTCATTTTCAGCTGAAATCAGTTGAGCGATAGAGCCGTCAAAAACGTCTTGTAACAAGCCTACCTGAACCTCTATAGTTTGAGGATCTATTTGTCGAATACAATTGTAATAATGGTTGTAATCGGCTGAGGCTTTTTTAAATACCAGTTGGGACCCTATGCCTTCGTACTGTGGGTTTTGCTTTGGTGCTTCCACCTGCATTTGAATTCTCACCTTTTCAAATAAATCGGCATAGGAGCAGCCTGAATGAAGATTGGCCAGGGTTTTAGACAGAACATAGGACAAGGATCCTACTGCCCGCTTATTCCGGTCCGTTGTTTCAAAATTTAGTTCCCGGGCCGATGACCCATAGAATGCTACCCATGGTACTGAACCCAAATTGCCCTGATGATCCATGAAGGAACCCGATTCTTTTCTCTCGAAACTGGGTTTGAAATCATGCGGTGCCATCAACACATCCGTTCCACGAGCCTTGCCAAATCCTCGTGTGCCGGTGCCGGAATGACATGAATCGAGCACCAAAAATATTTGACCTTTTTCCCCTATTTTCTTTCTCAGCTTACCCAGCCAGGCATTTAAGCGGTCATCTCTATAAAGCCGTTCTCCTTCGTAAACGCCCTCCTCAAAAAATTTGGGTGAGTCATAAGGTACAATCGCCTCATCCAAACCATCTAGCTCATCACCGCTGTCATCCAATACTTGTTGTCCGTGACCTGAATAGTGAATGTAAAGAATGTCGCCAGTTTCAGCATTGTTGAAAAGCTGCTGAAAAGCCCTTTGAATTCCCTTGAAACTGGCCTCCCGGTCTTTTATCACGGCCATATTGTCTGTGGAAAAACCCTGCATAAGGAGGGCAGATTGAATGTGTTTGACGTCATTTTCGCTGGACAGGCGCATCCACCCTGAAGAGGATGGATAGTCACCTATCGCGATTATCAATGCCTTCTTTTCTGCCAACAAGTTGCCTGAAAATAAAATGGCAGCTAGCAGAAAACAGGTGATACGTGCATACATTTTTCTAAAATTCCTGGTATAACTCCATTTTGTAGTAACCCGGCTCCTGGATAAGAATGAGAAAATCAATTTCCTTTACATTTTTCTCAATTTCCTTATTGTTCAATTTGGTGTAGCTCAAACTACCTTTCACTTTTTCCCCATATGTAGCCAAATCATTCTTTTTATCGTAAGCCCTCACGCTGATATAAGCAGGCTTGGCGTACTTCTCCAGGTTTTGCACAGAACAGATGTAATTGGAACGCTCAAATTCCCCTTCGGATATTTTTGTCTTCGGAATGCGGTGAAGACCTTCATCCATCCATACTTTTCTCTTTTTCACCAGGGAAATAAAACCACCTCTGCTTTTAGTATCTTCTATCGCCAACATGGCTTCCTGCTTCACATTTTCAGCCTCAATCATGCGGTCAAAAGCAGCCTCATCGAATTCTTCACTTTTAGGCGCCATAGGCAACTGCTCAGATTGCTGTGCATTGACATACTCATTCATTTGGTAGTACATGTCCACCGCATCATCAATGGCTTGTCTTTTTTCCTCGACTGTCAAGGAACGATCAAAATTGATTTCATTGATTCTTTTGGTAAGATCAAAGATATTAGACTCCACCCCTTCCTGAGAATAAGCGAGAGTAGCCAAGAATAGCATCGGGATCAGAATTATTAACCTGCTCATATCAAATATTTTAAGGTTTAAAAATAGTATATAAATCCAGAAAAGCCTATTTCTTCCCTGTTTTACAAGGTAATAGAGCTTGGATTTGAATCTGTTACCCTAAAACAACATTAATTTTAATTTTTTAACATTTCACCATGAATTGAGGCCCACAACTCAGGGTAAGCACTTTAATCTATAAAGCTCTCCTGGTGTGAGTTTGTAGTGAGAGAATTTGTAAGTGTTATTTGCTATGATCTATTGATAGGTCTTACTTGATACAGGGCTTTTTGTATCATGAATAAGCCATATAATGATAATTCTACATTTTCTGAATACTCAAATTTTATTATTATATATTTTTCCTCATATTAAGGGATTATATTAAATTGCTTTAGAAGAACAAATAAAAAGACACCCATATTTAATTTCGCAAGTATGAAAACAAAAGTTATATGGAAGCTGACTATTTTTAGTTCATTCTTAACCCTATTATCGCACGCACAGATGAATGAGCCCCAAGATTTGCTAATTGGCGAAAGATTCGATCAATTCATCATGGATGACTGGTCATCTTTGGACTCCGTAAGCTACACCTACGATGAAAAAAGTCTTCTGAAAGAGGAGGTATATTATCAAAAACAGGGAGAGGATTGGCTTGTCATGACAAAAACAAGCTACCAGTACAACCTCAACATGGATGAATCTCAAATCATTCTTTACGAGTGGAAAGACAACAAATGGAAAAAAAGAACACGAGATACATTTGAATACGACGGGAATACCATTAAACGCACCTTTCAGCAATGGTATGATAATCAATGGCTTAACGTCAGAAGGACTATTGACAACTACAATGATTCATTGCGCAATTCTCTTACTTTCCAGGTATGGGAAATGGAAACCTGGATGAATAACACCAGGATTATTGTAAGTTACAATTCTGACCGTAAGGAGGATATTAGCATTCGTCAAACTTGGGATGATACGGCCTGGGTAAATTCTTTAAAAAATAGTTTCATCCGAAATTCCGATGGCAATACCATTATCCATCTGCGTCAATCCTGGCGGGACTCTGAATGGTCAAATAATTCACGGTTTCTCTACACATACGATTCGAATCAAAGAGCCATTGCACAACTATATGAAACTTGGAGCGATTCCTCCTGGCAAAATTATCAGAATACCGATTACATCTACAATACAAATGGAGATTATAGTCATGTTTACCAACAACAATGGGCGGATGACCAATGGATCAATGATCAGCATTATGAGTACGAATACGACCAAAGAGGCAACCAAACCATACGACAATATCAAGAATGGGTGGACAACGAGTGGCAAAATCAATTTAGATATACCTATTACTATCGAGTATTCGCAAATTTAAAAACTGTACTTGAAGATCCTTATGCTGTCCTTATTTATCCAAACCCCACCCGTGATCGCGTGACCGTCCAGGCATTGAACCAAAATTTATTTTTTACCGGCATTTCGCTCATAAATTCCGAGGGTATTTCACTTCAATCTCGTAAATTCCGTGACAAACGAAAAGAAGAAAATCTGTCTCTCAAAGATTTACCGCCAGGTGTTTACTATTTATTGATTCAGGCAAATGATTCCGAATGGATAGAGTCTATACAATTGACTAAATAGTAAAATACCCTTTGGTTCAAATCAATTGGCTTTCTATTCTCAATATCCGCACCTAAGTGTAGTCATTACAAAAGGCAAAGCTTCTAAGGATAAATCACAATGTAATTTCAGCAACAGAATAATCACAACTACTCTAGTGCCAAAACCATTATATTTCCTAATTTTATTACGCACTATTGTATAAATATTAAAACTTTCAATTATGAATGCTAGAAAAATCATTATCGCAGGTTTGGTGGGTTCAGTTATAGCCTATTTACTTGGATGGTTAATTTGGGGAAATTTACTTTCCGATATAATGGAAAATTATTCCGGCAGTGCTACTGGGGTCATGCGCAGTGACAGTGAAATGTTGCATGCACCGTTGGCTATTGGGCATTTAGGCTTTGGGTTTCTACTGGCTGTTATATTTGGCAGGTGGGCCTCCATAAGTACTTTTTCAACTGGACTGATTGCAGGTGGAGCCATAGGCTTTTTATCTGTTTTTGGATCAGACCTGATTATGCTTGGCACCACACACTTAATGCAAGTTGAAGGTGTCATTATTGATATTATTGCAGGCACTGTATCCATGGGGCTAACCGGTGGAGTTGTCGGTTGGATGTTGGGTAGATAATATAATAAACACCTTATTACAGATCCTTTTCTCTTCAGAAAGGGATTTGTCATTTTACATCATTTAATTGTCTTATACAAAACAGAAAGGGGGACATGAAAAAAGTCACGAACCTAAAAGGCCTAAAGTAATCGAAGTGTACGTGTTTTATCATACCTTATGACAAAAGCACTATATTTCAAAAATCATTCTCCGTCTCATAAAACGTACAAGCCTCATGATACATAAGCTATTTACAATCGGTATTTGTATTCTATTTCTTGTTTCCAGTGGTTTTAGCCAGAAACTTCCATATGTCATTTATAACGCCAAGGGAAAGAAAGTGAGCTACAATAAAATGCTTAAGGTGTTAGAAGACAAGGATATCCTCCTCTTTGGGGAATTGCACAACAACCCTATTACTCATTGGCTACAATATGAAGTTACGGCTGATTTACACAACAGCAGGCAATTGATCATGGGAGCAGAAATGCTGGAATCCGACAACCAGGAAGTATTGAATCAATACCTTGCCGGGCTTATTAATTACAAACAGTTGGATTCGCTGGCAAGACTTTGGCCCAATTACAAGACGGATTATGCTCCGCTGGTAGATTTCGCCAAGGAAAACCAAATTGACTTTGTGGCCACCAACATTCCTAGGAGATATGCCAATATGGTCTTTAAGAATGGAGGTTACAAGGCACTGGATTCCCTAGAAAGCCATGAATTGGCATGGATCGCTCCCCTACCCATTCCCTTTGATATTAACCTGCCCAGGTATCAGAACATTCTTGATGAAATGGGAGATCATGCAACTGAGGAATTGGTCAAAGCCCAGGCCATAAAGGACGCGACCATGGCACATTTTATTCTGAAAGCCTACCAACCGGGGCATCTCTTTATGCATTACAATGGCGCTTACCATTCCGACTTTTATGAGGGCATTCTTTGGTACCTAAATGGAAAAAGGACAGACCTGAATTATGCTACTTTGTCTACCGTATCCCAGGAGGATATTGGTACCCTTCTGCCGGAGCATCTGCAAAAGGCCGATTTCATTATTTGTGTAGATAGCGATATGACCACGAGCTATTAACTGATGGTTACTGATTAAAAGCTTAAGCGGGCAAGGATTGCGTGATGTGAAGCGGCCCCGGCGTTGGCAGGTATGCTCTTATATCACTTATTATTGTAGGCTTACCAAAAAATTGGACAGTTTAAAAATGAATTAATTTAAGCTGTATGAAGAAATCAAGATTTAGTGAAAGCAAGATTATCAAGGCACTCAAGGAGAACAAAGCTGGTCGCAGTGTGCCTTTATAAAACCACAGCCCATCATTTTTATTCAACATCTGAACCTCAGATTTTTATGATTCAGGGATTTCTCGGAGTACTGGCGGTGGACCCTGAAAATAAAGAATCTCTCAGCTCACTCAAGCCACCAATCTTACAATTGGCAGCATATCCCTATAAAATCATAGGGCAGGCCGGGCTTTACCAAACTTTGTAAAAATGCAGGTAATTACAATGAGGTTTAGCTTAAGGGTTGGGATATTTTTTGTGGGATGAGGGGTGGGCTATCGTTCCGTGTATGAT
>DATFJT010000230.1:0-2564 GCA_035269065.1 Saprospiraceae bacterium
AATGATGTCTTTTGCCCCTTCTATGGCCTCATCGGCATCGGGGACCTGGTCATTGATGAAGCGTTTGGCCTCCTCGGGGATATTGTGCAATTCTCGGTCGAGAATAAGTTCGGCCAATGGCTCCAGTCCTGCCTCACGGGCTTTGTGGGCCCTGGATTTCTTTGACTTTTTGAATGGGAGGTACAAGTCCTCCAACTCTGCGGCATCCCAGCAGGATTTTATCTGTTTTTCCAGATCCGGGGTGAGTTGTTCTTGTTTCCGAATGGCCTTGAGGATGGTTTCTTTTCTTGCTTCCAGCTCTGACAGTTGTTGGAGCTGATCGGCGATGTTTTGTACTTCGTCATCTTTAAGACCGCCACTGCGTTCTTTTCTGTAGCGGGAGATAAAAGGTACGGTGAGGCCCTCTTCAAGCATGGCTACGGTGTGGTCCACCGATTTTTGATGGATACCTGTGTTGCTCTGGATTTGTTGAATGATGGCAGTATTCATATAGCGCTCTTGGTTTTGGCGTGACGGCCTAATTTAAAAAGTTTGGTCGGTTATTGGCTTGAAATAAAGGTCTTTCCCTCGCAAACACCCTGTTTACTGGGCAACTTTCCTATCTTTTTATGATATTTTTACAACATTTCAGTTGTTTGCAATGTCAAAATGAAGGATAGAAAATTTCAGGTAATGAAGCGTCGAAAATTTATAAAAGGCTCAGCAATGATTGGTTTTAGTCTGGCAGCACCTTCAGTGATAGGCTGCTCAGGTTTGATGTCACCGAAATCCAGCAGAAAGGTATATCAGATACTGGATGCCGGGCGGTCAATGGTGGGCACCCTGCCTATTTTGAGGGCATTTGCAGGCAATCACCTGGATTATGTGTCTCCTTTTGTGATGTTCGATGAATTTGGGCCTGTGGAAGTAGCCGCCGGGTCTGACCCGTTACGTGTGGATGCACATCCTCACGCCGGGGTAGTTCCTACGACCTATTTTCTAAAAGGGACAGGGCACCACAAGGACAGTCTCAAGTACGATATTCAGATTGGGAAGGGAGATTTCATGATGTTCAGTTCCGGAAAAGGAGCTATACATATGGAGGAGACCGGCCAGAAACTCTACGATGAGGGTGGGGCATACCACGGTTTCCAAATCTGGCTGAACATGCCGGCTGAGTACAAATTTGTCGATCCATCTACGCATGTGTATCGTGAAGACATGATGGATAGCATTGAGGAGAAGGATTACCGTGCCAAAGTGGTATTGGGAGAATTGTTCGGAGCAAAATCAGGCATTGAAACTTTATCTCCCGCTTTTTACTATCACATTCATATGCAAGCGGACTGCAGATTGGGTATTCCTGTGCATCCGGAGCACAACGCTTTTGTTTATTTGGTGGACGGGCAGGTAGAACTGGAATCTCAGAGAAAATTAAACACCCATCAACTGGCCCTGTATGAAAGAGGAGATGATCTAATCAATTTATACGCCAAATACTCAGCGGAGGTGTTGGTGCTGGGCGGACAACCACTGAATGAACCGGTTTATTCATATGGCCCCTTCGTGATGAACAGTGAAGAGCAAATTAAACGCTGTATTGCTGATTACAGGAGTGGGAGAATGGGAGATCCGAGGGCGGTGAATTAGATCGGTTATACGGTTTTTGTGATTGCCGGATATAGTGATTTATCCCCAGATTGGGAATAACATCAGGTTCTATTAGATATCCGATTCCCGTTGGACCCATAAAAAGAGCATTTTAATGAAAGCCCGGGGTAATACTGGGGCTGAATGATACCCAAAATGAAGTCATTGCTCTTTTAAGCACAAATGAACATTTGCACAAATGTTCAAAACAATGTATTTTTAAGTATATGAGCAGATTGAGTATAGAAGTGTCTAAAGAACAACACCAAAAGATCAAGGCTTTAGCGGCTTTACAGGGAAAATCTATCAAAGATTTTATTTTGGACAAGCTGTTTATTCATGACAGTGAAGACGAAACTGTGGCTATGTCTGAGCTGGAAGCCCTGTTGTTGTCACGTATTAAAGACGCGAAAGCTTCGTCAAAAACGGTCGAACAAATAAGAGACGAAGTATTGAGGGAACATCATTCCTGATGGCCCAGCTTAATGAAATAAGTACAGCTGCAGAGGCAGATTTGCGTCATATCATGCGGTACACACTGAACAACTTTGGTCTAAGGCAAGTACAAAAATATACCAAATCCATTCTCTTATGTCTGGACAATTTGGCGACAGGTATTCAGCCTTATAAAGAAATAGATGTGGAGGGTCATCCGGTGTTGATCAAGCGTTGTCAGAAGCATTATATTTTTGCCCTCAAAGAACCAAAGCGATTGTTGGTGATTGCTATTTTTCATGAACAAATGGATTTAATGCAAAGATTAAAGGACAGATTGGGCTAATTCCATCACCGTAATGATTTGTATTTACCAGCTTATTCTTTTGGTCCCTTCGTCATGAACAGCGAAGAGCAAATCAAACGTTGCCTCGCAGACTACAGTAGTGGACGCATGGGCGATCCGAGGGCGGTGAATTAGATCGATGCATAGTCGAGGG
>DATFJT010000231.1:0-4252 GCA_035269065.1 Saprospiraceae bacterium
TTCGTGTACATAGTAATAATTGTCTTTGGCGTGTCCTTGAAACGCGAAAAGCCCGATAAAGAGCACCAATGCAATGAAGGAGATATTGCTTTGTAACACTTCAGATTTCATAAACATATTAATTAAAATAATAATTTGTTATATTCCTTACGTGACCTAAATATAGACAGTTGGATCAATTTTCATACCAATAAAGTATGGTTAATATGGAATCAATTCCATATAATACAAACTTGAAATATGTAAATTTCAAGCACTTAGCAATAAACAATTCTTTAGTTGGTATTCAGTTCGTTTAAAAACTTTAAGAGTTCAGGAAGGAAAGGGTGCGTTTCATCATTTGACAAAATAAAATCGGCAAATTGTGCTTTTAGCTTGTCATCCGCCTGTTTAGAAACAATGGCTTCAAACTTTGCCTCATTCATTCCTTTTCTTCTGAGAACTCTTTTTTTTCGAACCTCTTTAGGAGCTGTAACTAGTAACAATTTGTCAAGATTTCGATAGACACCAGTTTCTACCAGTAAGGCCGACTCCTTAAATATAGCCGACGCACCATCTCTCTGCTTGACATGAACAAAAGTATGAAAATCTTTCTGAACTTCAGGGTGAATGATTTGATTTAATTCATTTAATAATTCCTCATTATTAAACACCACAGAAGCAATATATTTTGAATTATAATTATTATTAATATATGCTTTTTCGCCAAATATTCCTTGGATTTGTCTTTTCAGGTCTTGACGTTGAACAAGCTGCTTTGCCCTAGTATCACTATCGTAAACTGGAAAGTCCAAAGTCTTTATAAAACGACTTATATGTGACTTTCCTGATCCAATTCCACCCGTTATTCCAATGAGGAGCATCTTTTTATCTTCGCTATTCGTTTTCTGCAATATATGCGTTTCGCTTATGAATAAGATTCTTTTTGTAACTTAGAATCTACTTTAAATTAAAGACTGTGAGAAACCTACATTATTGGATATGGCTCACCACATTGTTGGTGCTTTTCCTTAAACCGGACAGGTCCAGTGCTCAAGACATCCACTATGCCCAATATTTTAATTCACCAATGAACATCAACCCCGCTTTGATTGGTATTTTTAACGGGGATTTACGGGCTGCTGGAAACTACAGAAACCAGTGGAATGCAGCCAATGTCAGCTATAATACCTTTACTGGAGGTCTAGATATGAAGATGCCAAGATTGAATTTTGGCAGTGGCTATGTCGCCGGTGGTGGGTTGATCAATTATGATTATGCCGGAGATTCTCGTTTATCCAACTTCCAGGTCATGGTGGGAGGAAGTTATACCCAACAATTGGCTGAGAGGCATTTTGTGAGTTTTGGTACTCAAGTAGGTATGGGAGGAAGAAGTTTTCGCACGGACGACCTGAGATGGGAGGATCAATATGATGTGAATAATCCAACGCGCCCTAATGATCCAACTTTAGAAGAATTTAACAATACCTCCTACAGTTATTTTGATCTAAATGCCGGATTGAATTATCATTTTCAAATTCCTGAGAAAAGGACCAAGATGGATGTGGGCGTGGGTTTTTTCCACTTGAACAGACCTGAGTATGGCTTTGATGATCAATTTGAGGATAAGTTTCTACGCACCTCCGTTCATGCTTTGCTGGATTTCCAGGTCATGGAAAAGCTTGACCTTGTTTTGAATGGTGTTTTCCAAGATGAGGGACCTCATCAGGAGGTAGTTTTTGGTATATCGGCAAGACATCATCTTAGTTTAAAGCCCGCTCGTGAGTTATCTCTTCTACTTGGCGCGAATTATAGATTGGATGATGCGATTTATCCGCATTTTCAGATCAATTGGAGAAACTTGAGTCTTGGCTTGTCATATGACATCAATATTTCTGACTTCAGAGACGCCTCGGATGGAAGAGGAGGGCCGGAAATTTATTTTCAATATCTATTTACCAAAGTGAGACCATCAGAATTAAAAATCTGTCCAATTTACTGATATGAAGACCATTAAGGCATCGATTTTTATCCTAGCAGCTTTCTTATTCGCGTATCAGCTTGAGGGCCAAACACTCAACCAATACCTCAAATCGGCAGAAGAAGCCTACAAAGGGGAGAATTATCCTTTTGCCCTCTATTCTTATAGAAAAGCGCTGGAAATAGACAGTACCCAATCTGAGTTGTTTTTGAAGGCAGCTGAGTCAGCACGCAAAATGTTGGGCTACAATACAGCGGCAAACTATTATACCAAATACCTCAATCAGTTTCCACCTGACTCTGTGCCGGACAACCGCGCTTATTTTTGGTATGGCTTGAGCCTCATGAATCAGGGTTTATATGACAGTGCAGCCCCACAATTTGAGCACTATCTGGCTAAAATTGATTCAAATGAGTTGTTCTATGGTCAAAAAGCCCGCCTCAGCCTTGAGTCTTGTGATTTTGCCCAATTGTTAATAGAAAACCCATTAAATGTTAAGATCGATACCAGCCTCAGGGAGGAAATAAATACGCCACAATCGGATTTTGCGCCGTATTATTTAGATGGGAAGCTTTATTATACATCTATGCAGTTTGAGCCTCAAAAAAAGGACCCCATCCTTGAAAAGAACATTTCTAAGATCATGTACTGGGAAGATGAAGATACCAACGTACTTGATACGAATGTCAATGATATTAATCTTTTAACAGGGAACCAGTCTTTTAACTCTGACGGCAGCCATATGTATTTCACGGTCTGCAGATATTTGACTGCTGCTGAGATAGATTGCAACTTGTATATGTCGAAACGATTAGCAGATGATGAATGGTCGCCCAGGATTAAACTTCCAGACAATATAAATTATGAGGAGGCGACCACCACCCATCCTACGGTGATGCTTAATCCGAGTGATGGGAAAGAGTACCTCATCTTTGTTTCCAACCGTCCCGGAGGAAAGGGATCAATGGACTTGTGGATTTCAGAAATCCTCGGTAATAACCTTTACGGTACGCCAAAAAACATGGAGGCTATCAACACCTTTGACGATGACATGACACCTTTTTACCACGCTGAGAGCAATAAACTCTATTTCGCTACCAGCGGAAGAAAGGGCCTGGGCGAATTGGACATTTATCAGGCACAATACAGAAATGGAAGGTGGTCAGATATAACAAATATTGGTTATCCTGTAAATGGACCTACCAATGACTTTTATCCTTTTATTCTTAACGGCGGACGCATAGGCTATTTTGCTAGTAACAGGCCGGGAAGTATTATTTTTTACGAGGAGGAAGAAGCCTGCTGTTATGATATCTATAAATTTACAGCCGTTACGCAGAGCAAGACTATTTACCTTTCTACGTTAATGAATACACCACTTGAATTCCGGGCTCAGCCGATTGATTTGTCGAATACTGTTGTCACCCGCATGGAAGAATCGAGTCATGGGAAAAGCATTCAAAATCCTGATTCTCTCATGCAGTTCGTATATCTGCCGGATAAGGATTATATAGGACAAGATAAATTAGTCATAGGTCTTTGCTCTGATGAAGGTTTGAGTTTTTGTGACACCATCAATTACATCATTGATGTTCGACCAATACCAACTGAGATACATGAATTCACAACAAAAGAATTTACCAAGCTTTCGGATTGCGTTCCGTTGATTGGGTTTTCAAGGGATGACAGCCTTACCATTGTCCCTTGTGATGACGGTCTTCAGAATGGAAGTATAGAGTATACTGTTCTTAATGACAAGCTCTGTTTTGAATACTTGCCGAATTACGGATTTCTCGGTCAGGATCAAATGTGTCTCGAAATCTGTAATTCGAATCCAAAAGATAAGTGTGTCAGAAAGATACTGAAGTTCAATGTCATTGAAGAAAATATGGAAGCTCAACTTCCTGTGGTGCTTTATTTTGACAATGATGTACCCAAGCCGGTGGGTTCCTCTAGTTATTCGGACAAGAATTACATGAATTTGCATTCGAATTACCTCAATCAAAAAGCTGAATTTATACAGCAGTACACGGCTTTGCTGGATCAAGAAGAACAGAAGGTTTCGATTTCTGAAATGAATAGCTTTTTTGAAAATGTAGTAGGTGCCTGTGATGAAGACCTGAAGAGGTTTGCCAATACCTTGTTACGCATGTTGGATGACAGTCGTGTTATTGAGATTTATATTAAGGGTTTTGCAAGCCCAAGAGCAGAAACGGCATACAATGAACAATTATCTAGGCGCAGGATACAGACAATTGTCAACTACCTGCTGGAGTTTGAGGATGGGGCACT
>DATFJT010000232.1:0-12590 GCA_035269065.1 Saprospiraceae bacterium
CTCTTCCAGTCCTGTATACGGACCACAGCCCCTTCCGGACAAAGTGCGTGGGTCTGCTGTTCTCTTCAAAATGGCTTCGATGGTATCCACTTGTCCGGCAAGGAGCGGGTTCGCCGAAACCATGAGCGCAACTGCGCCGGCCACATGTGGTCCGGCCATGGATGTACCGCTGAATCGACCAAACCGATTGTCTGGAAGAGAGGAGCGCACACGTCGACCCGGGGCAACAAGCTGAGGTTTCAGGCGACCGCTGGAGTCAATTGAAACCGGGCCTATACTGCTGAAGGGAGCAATGGTATCATTCTGTTGAATTGCTCCAACAGTAAAGGAAGACTCAAAAATAGCTGCCGGTGTTTGCACGGTACCACAACCATCGCGTCCTGAATTTCCAGCAGATACCACCACCACTACTCCGGAATTGCGCAAATTGGATACAGCCAACTCCATGACAAAGAAATTATCCGGGTGGCAACCCTCAGAGGGTGGACAGGACCAGGAATTATTAATGACGTCAGGAGCCAGGTCCGGGCGTGGGTTTTGCCCTGCCGTATCTGTAGGCGCGAGGAACCACTCAAAACAGGAAATATAAGTTTCCGGTGTGCCTATGCCGCGATCCATATTGCGGCAGGCAATCCATTTGGATTTCGGTGCTACGCCAAAGCAGTATTCCTGTACCATTCCAACTGATGACCCTACCGTGTGTGTGCCGTGGCCATTGTCATCACAAGGTTCAGTCAATTCGTAACCGCAGGGGTTGATATTTAAACCTACTGTATCTTCAGGTTCCTCAATGGCATCAAACCAGTTGTAGCTGTGGGTCACTGAGGAGTCCCCTGTGTTACCCCTGTAGCTATTGACCAGTCCAATGTGCTGCCACTCCACACCTGTATCCTGGTTGCCAACTACTGCCCCTTCACCGCGCACACCAAATTCTGACCATACCCTTGAAGCACCGACTGTATCAACCCCCCAGGTATTGACAATTTCTCTCGAAGCTGCAGCAGCAGTTTCAACTTCAACTTCTTCCAGGGGTATTTCCGGTAGATGAACCAGGCTTCTCACTTCGGACTTTCTAGCTAATGCTTCAGCCAAAACCAGGTTTCCTCTCACAAAAATCACATTGACCAGGTAATGACTTTTGTATTGTTCACTGTGCTTTATGATTAAAGGTAGAACGGAAGCCTGACTTTCTCTTGCATACCTGGTCAACTGATCAAAAGCCATTTGACCTTTTTCCCGTTTGGACAAATAGCGATCATTGGGCACTTCTACCCTGTGTTGCTTGCTCATGATTACCCAAAAATCGGCAGATTCATGTTGCTCAAATGCCTGGAGCAAGTCATCCGACATTTTATGTTTTTGCCCCTCACTTTCGGAAATAAAAAAAAATAAAAGGGGAATTATCAGTACTAACCTGAATTGTTTCATGATTCAGAAAATTAAGGTGAATTTCAAAAATACGATAATTTAACTATCATTGCAGACCGGCCATTGAAGGGGAGAACAAGGGTAACAATCATGTCCATAGAAAGCCGCATTATTGGAGAGTTTGGAGGGGAGCATGATGGTCCCTTACTCATTTGTCTGGCCTCAGTACACGGGAACGAACAGGCAGGGGTCAAAGCCGTGGATCTAGTCATGAAAATGCTAGAGGTAGAACCCATCACCAACCCTGATTTCAGGTTCCGCGGTAAAATGATCGGCCTCATTGGCAATAGGACAGCTTTTTCCCTGGGACGCAGGTATGTTGATGTAGATCTCAATCGTCAATGGACCAGAGACAACATCAAAAGAATTCTGGAAGGAAAAGAGGATTCGGACGATTGGCCAGTGGAATGGATGGAAATGAAAAAGATACTGGACCTCATCAGGAAGCTGATTGCTGAAAATCAACCTAAAAAGGTCTACCTGGTCGACTTACACACCACCTCGGCCGCTGGTGGTATTTTTTCCATCTGTACGGATGATGACGAGAGTATTGCTTTAGGGCAATCCTTTTATGCCCCTGTCATCAAAGGGTTTCTCAAGGGGATAAAGGGCACTTTTATGCACTATTTCAACTCCCAGAATCTGGGCCTGCCGACCACCATGATTACCTTTGAATCAGGGCAACATAAAGAACCACTGAGTGTCAACAGGGCTATCGCGGCTGTCATCAATGTGCTCAGACACATCAGTTGTATACGGCCGGAAGACGTCGAGAACCAGCATATCAAACTACTCAAAGACTATTCAGAAGGGCTGCCCTCCCTGGCAGAATTACGCATCCATCATCCGATTCGTCCGGGAGATGGCTTCCAAATGCTCCCTGGTTTTAAAAATTTTGATCCTGTGTCTGCCGGCCAAAAATTGGCAGAAGATCACCTTGGTCCCATCATGTCCCCCATGAACGGACTCATTCTGATGCCTCTGTACCAAAAGCAAGGTGCGGATGGGTTTTTTATCATAGAACCCGTTTAAAACCAACCAAGAAGTCGAGCATAACCTCAAAACTGAGCAAAATCAGGAGATCAATTGATCTGGGTCATATACCACATCGACGAAAACGACTAATCTTCAGGTGCCATTCTTAGAGAGATTGGCTGATTGATTAATTACAAAATGAATACACATGAAAACCTGGAAGTTTCTCCTCTTATTCAGTCTTATTTTAGCCTATGGATGTCCGGGCGATGACCCTGAGCCTAGCCCTAAATTAGGTGCTGTGGCTGGTTCAGTCACAGACATGGATGGCAACACCCTTAGCGGTGTTTTTGTAGAAGCCATGGACGTGGCGGTGCCAACAGATAATGAAGGCAATTTTCTACTGGAAGAAGTGCCTGTAGGAGAGGATGTGCTGTTCAAATTCAGCAAAAGCGGCTACGTAACAAATTATAAAAGCGCTCCTGTGGCTGAAAATCAGGTTAGTCCGATCAATGCTGCTCTTTCGATGACCTCTTACGACGCTGTGATCAACCCCAGCCAGGAAAATGACCTTTCATTTGATGGAGCGAAGGTAAGTCTGCCCGCCAATGCCCTGGTTGACCAAAATGGCAATACGATCTCTGGGCAAATTAATGCCAAAGCCACCTACTTTGATCCAACGGGGGACTACTATTACGATGCTTTTCCAGGTGATTTCACAGGTATTTCGTCCAATGGAGAAGAGGGGCTGCTGGAATCTTATGGCTTTATTGATGTCAATTTCACTCAAAATGGAGAAGAATTGGAGTTGGCAGCAGGCATGAATGCTGAAATCACTATCCCCATACCCCAGGAATTGCTGGCCAATGCCCCGGATCCCATTCCCCTCTTTTTCTTCGATGAGGAAGATGGGCGATGGAAAGAAGAAGGCAGCGCTAGCATCGTAGATGGCAAGTACGTCGGAACAGTTAACCACTTTTCAAAATGGAATGCTGACTTTCTCAATACGGATGAAATATGTACTATAAAAGGTCGCGTTTTAGATGAGTTGGGAAACCCACTTCGAGCCGCTCTTGTAGTAGCAACTGGCACTGACTTCAGTGGCGGAAATGGTGCTTACACTGATTCAGATGGAAGATTCAGTATGCAAATAAAGAGTGATGCCTCAGTGGTATTGATCGCGCAATATACCTCACCAATTCTGGGCTATTTAATTGGTGTCAGCAATCCCGTTATCATTAGTTATACATGCTCAAACGGAGGAATGAATAATGTAGGAGACATTATCATTGAACTGAATTCCACAACTCCTAGTACGGATACAGTATGGTGGGGTGTTCATATCAAAGGGTACCCGGTAGCCGGAGGAGATGATCAGATTGATGCCTGGAGAGTTGGGAAAAACGGATTGGTCAACCTATGCGAAAATTGCAACTTAGAAAACCCATCCTGGGAATCCCGATCTCCCATGACATCAGAAACTTTGCTGGGAATCCACTTCATAGACAGAGACAATGGATGGATATCTGGAAATAACGGCACCATTTTCAAGACGAATAATAGAGGGCAAAACTGGCAAGAGGTCAGTCTAAATACATTTGGCAATGATCTCTATGAAGTAGAGTTCGTAGGCGATCAAACCGGTTGGATGGTTGGGTCAGCTGGCAGTATGTGGTATACTGCAGATGGTGGCCTCAGTTGGTTTGAGGCCAACCAGAATTTTGTGCAAGATTTATATGGCATGGATTTCGCAGACTCACGTAATGGATGGGCTGTAGGCAGAGCAGGAAAAATATTTCATACCTCCGATGGCGGACGAAACTGGTCTGAACAGAACAGTGGAACGAGTATTGATCTTTATGATGTGTCTTTTATCAATAAGTATTATGGATGGGCCGTTGGTTTGAATGGAACATTGCTTTATACAGAGAATGGAGGCAACAATTGGAATCCAATTTCTGCAGGATATAATGAGGACTTTACAGCTATTGATTTTTTTCAACCCAACTTTGGTGTCATTGTGGGCTCAAATGGCTCTATTTTAACCACTACCAATCGTGGGAGTACTTGGAGTATAGAAGACATAGGACAACAGGAGCTTTGGACAGTTGATATTCACAATGATTACGGGGCCATCGGAGGAGAAGGCACTTCAGTACTATTTTCTGACCGAAGTTTTAATTCTGTACCAGACGGTTGGGTTGAAGTCAGCAGTCCTGCAATTTTTGAATTACACGATGTTGGTTTTATCAATGCGAATCAGGGTTTTACTGGAGGTCAGCAGGGCCTTTTCTTCACCAATGATGCCGGATTAGCTTGGCAAACTTCTAACTTTCAATACGGTGTCCAAGATATTGAAATAGTTGATAATACAATTTACGTTGCCGTTACTAATGAAGAAAGAATATTTCGGTCTCAAGATGCAGGTGCGAGCTGGGATCTTGTGTATTCTGAGCAGGATAACTTCAACAGCTTTTTTTCCATATTAGAATTTGTAGATGTCGATCATGGATGGGCATTGATACCAGGGGGAGATAAATTCATCTATACCGCAGATGGTGGACAAACCTGGCAATCAGTGCCTGGGCTACCATCTTTGGGACTTCCCGATGGCTTATTAGTTTGGGATGTGGAATTTACCTCTCAAATGACTGGATATCTCACTGCCTATTCTGCCAACACAGGTAATGGTGTATTTTACTCCACTTTAGATGGAGGACAATCATGGAATATTCAAGCTGAATTCCCAGGAAAGGCACTTCGTGAGATTGATTTCGTCGATGGATCAATTGGGTATGTAAGGAGTAGTGACGGCTATATGTACAAAACCCTCAATCAGGGCATCAGTTGGAAATTAATCCACACCAACTCACCTGTGGAGTTCGAGTTCATCAATGAACATCAGGCTTGGGGTAGTAGCTATTGGGAAGAAAATATTTACTTCACGGCTGATGGAGGACAAACCTGGAAATCTCAAGGATCTTCATCAGGACCATTGAGTCGTATCAATAAAGTATATATGATTGACGAAAGCACCGGAATCTCCGTAGGGGATGACGGTCGAATATACAGGACAGAAAAAGGAGGTTATTAATTAATCATAAAATGAATACATTATGAAACAACTGATATTTTTATGCTCGACCGTCATGCTTTTGAGCATGACCTGCAATGATGACGAAGCCGACATGAATGACATGACAGGCGATGATTGTAGACTTGTTAAGAGATCGTTTGACATTCCAAATGACCCCGCAAGAGAAGAAGCGATCTATAGCTACGATAACCAGGAGCGGTTGACCGGAATTACGGTTACGAGCTACGATAGAGACCCTTTGCCTTACATCACAAGGACGTCTATTACGTACAATGGCAACAATCTTGAGGAGCTGAATACTTATAGTACTTTTATGAGTGATCCCGAAGAACGAAATTTCCAATATCAATTCTTTTATGAAAACGGAGAATTGGATTCCATCAAGTTGGATGGGTACAATGCTTTTGAGAACACAGATTCTTACATGCTCCTAGAGTTTAGTTCGGGGCAGTTAAGTCAAATGCAGACTTATTTTTACAATGCTACTAGTATGTCTTATGAGCTCAGCGGTACCACAAATTATACTTGGGATCAGAATAACTTAGTTCAATCGCAAACAATTTCCGCTACTGGAAGTATGAGCTCCACAACATATACGTACGACAACATGAACAAAGCTGCCGGGACCGAGGCTCTGGCTTACAGTATGGATGTGTCCCTTTTAAGTGAAAACAATGTGACATCCATTGTAAGAACAACGGAATTTGGGAGCAATGCAGAAAATTATATTTATACATACAACAGCATGGGATATCCAGCTACAAGTACTCAGGGTAACCAATATCCTTTGTACGAGTATGAATATGAGTGCAATTGATGCCATTCAATTAAGAAATGAGGTTGGCCAGTGTCAGCCTTATTTTTCATTTGTCGTCTTAGTCCAGTCTTTAATTAAATCAGAAGAAACAATTTTTAACGGCTGGATCAATATGCGACTAGACTTCTATTGCCGGGAATAAAAAAGCACATATTGGTTGTCAGAAATTCCAATTAGTAGGTGATGCAAAGTAGTGCTCCCTTGACCTAAAAAAAATTCCTGAACTCTGGTTTATCAGCTTGGAAGGAATCAAAAGATCCTTATGCTATTGCCATCAAGGAATTTCAACCCAAATGACATTTTATTTATCCAACAAAAGAATATCTTAGACGAGGCTGAAAAGAAACAGAGGATTGGACGTGCCGCAGAAGATAAAATGAGTAAATGAAATTTACCCTTTGAGCACTCTCAACTTTTTTCGTATTTCTTTCAGTTGGAAATATTCTTAGTAAATGACAATAAAGTATACAACAACTGTTTACAATCGCTACTAAAATTTGATAATCAACATATGATTATTAGATGTATTGATGGAAAACAATTAAAAGCTACGAAGGTCTATCTACTCTAAAACCGAAATCAACAAGATGCAATTGCGCCTACTCTTTTCATTGATCATTCTCATTGCTTTCGAAGCTACATTCGCCCAGCCCTGCGATCCGGATGGCAGCGGCTTTCGGCTGACCAATCAATTCAGTGTTCAATTATTCAACCAATTTTATCCCAACTGCGATATTATACAGGGCGATCTTGTCATTGGCCACAGCGTACGAAATTTAAGTGGATTAAGCCAGATCAAAAGAATTGATGGAAATCTTTTGATACGGGATACCTCCATGGGAAATCAAATGAATCAAGATTTGATTTCGCTCGACGGGTTGCATCATTTAGAAAGTGTTGGAGGCGATATACACATTGATGGGATAGAGCGCCTTGTCGATCTTTCCGGCCTTACCAGTCTCGAAACGATTGGCGGCGCCTTCTATGTTACAAACAATACATCTCTGAAAAATCTTGACGGCCTGACAAATTTGGATACTATCTACGGCAATTTAGTTATTTCCCGTAACCCTTCATTGCTTCATTTGAATGGATTAAATACAGTAGATCAGCTGTTAGGTGATATAGAAATTACTTACAATCATTTGACCCAAGATTTATCCGGCCTGGAAAATTTGGAAAAAGTAAACGGGCATTTCATTATCCAAGGTAATTTTATTGATAGTTTGAAAGGATTGGAGAAACTTCAGACAGTGGAAAAGGACCTCATCATTGCCAGTAATCCTAGCCTTACAATCATTGGCAGAGTTGCTGGCAATTATGAAATGGGACCCGTCAAGCTCTCCCGGGTCGGAGGCACCTTATCGATCAATAATAACAGCAAGTTGATAAACGTCTCCGGATTAAATGGGCTTGAAGAGATCGGCTCAGATTTCGAATTAAAATACAATAGTAGCTTAAATGAGCTTTCTCATCTCCGTGGATTAAATAAATTAAATGGAAATCTCGAAGTATACAGGAACCCCAATCTTTTGGATCTCGACGGGCTAAATAATATAGACGAAATAGGGGGCATACACATAAAAGGCAACCAATCGATGAATTCCTTGCACGGATTACACAATGTGGACATCGTAAGAGGGAATTTCGAAATAGGAGAAAATCTACCCAATCTAGAAATTATATCCGGAGGAGAACTGTCCAATGACGTTCTAAGATTGCTAGCAGTGGATAGTATCATGGGGAATCTTAATCTCAGCACTAATGCGTGGTCCTTTTATGGATTTTCCAACCTTAAATACATCGGAGGCGCACTCACTATTTCAAGAAACACAAATTTATCTCACATAACATTCGCCTTTGAGAGTCTTGAACACATCGAAGGCACATTGTCTTTTAGTTACAATACGGAATTGACTGAAGCGCGTTTTAAGAACTTGCGACAAATCGGTGGATTACAGTTTGATACCAACTATGAATTGACAGATTGCTATTTCCCCGCATTGGAAAACATAGGCGCCTATGGCTTAAAGATCTGGGAAAATAAACATTTAACAAGTTTCGCCAACGGTTTTCCAGAACTGGAGCAAATCCTGGGAGATGTTAGCCTGTATGATACTGAAGTCATTGATTTATCCGGATTCCAAAAGCTAAAATTAATCGACGGTCAGCTGGTAATCGACAAGAACGAAAATTTAAGCTCTTTATCCGGACTGGAAAACCTGGAGTATATTAATGGAAATTTAATCATCTACAATAGCGGAGCTTTGGCTGATATGAATCTTGAAATCCTGGAAGCCATCAATGGCGCCCTATATATCAGCGGAAATCACTCATTGTCCAGTTTGTCCGGCTTAGAAAATATAGATCCTTCAAGCATTTCTGATATTAGTGTAGGCTTTAATGAATCATTGTCTGATTGCGCGGTACGAAGCATCTGTGATTATTTGGTGGGTGGTGGACCCGGGTCTTTCGGTCGCAATGATGTTGGCTGTAATACTACTCAAGAAGTCCTCGAAGCTTGCGCCACGGTCTACAATAATGAGACAGGCCAACTAAAAATTTTTATTGGACCAAACCCTGTAAGCGATTTTATTCAAATGAAAGGAGACTTTCAGGGAAATATAAGCATCGTTGTTTTGAATAGTCTTGGGCAAGTTATTCTTTCTCAGGATCAAATCCGTCAAAATGAGCGAATCGATCTTACAGGAATTCCTTCGGGTAGTTACTTTTTGCAAATCCAAAGTCAGGGAACAATCCAAACCAGCAAATTCATGATAAAATAAATCCAATACCTTGTTCCCAGGCCAGCAATATATCATTTTGGGAGGTTTTCCACAATGAACATTTTTCCTCAAATTCAAGTGATTGTCCTTTTGCTGATTTGGCCTGATTTCATTGCTGAAGAGGCAGCTAAAACTACAATTTAAGATTGTCTAATTTACACTGATCATTTCCCTCTTGCGAGTTTTTCTCACCTCTGAAAGAGACTTTTTAGTCCTGGCCGGATACACAGGCATAGGTCTTCAACTCCTAGTAAAACCAGTATAACGACCAAAATGAAAGAACCATGACTGATCAGTACAAACGGAATTGATTTCACTCAGGCAGAAAAAGGAGAATAAATCAATTTCTCTAATATGCTGGAATAACAGACTACGAGAAATAAGACAAAATTCAATACTCCCCCAGGTATTTTTCAATTCTTTGACGCCAGGCCATTTCTCCCGATTCTATCAAAATTTCAGCGTTTAAATCCTCTCTCAAGGGACTGTTGGTCGGCAGTGCGATGCCCATGTTGTTTTTAACCAATAGTTGAGGTGATATCTTCAGGTCTTTTCCATATGTCTTAAGCTTGTGGTATCGCAATACAAGAACATTTGAGACAACGGCATCCAACTGGCCATTGATTACATCCTCCAGTGCCTTTTCTATGGATTCATAAGGCTTATAGGGAATATTGCGTCGTTTGCAATAGTCTTCCCCGGAAGAAAGCCTGGCTGCTCCAACCTTAGAATTTCTCAGATCATTATCGCCTCTAATCTCCATTTCAATGGTATTGAGCGTAAATATGGAACTGGCTTTGGCAGTAAATAATGAGGCCATAATGATGCTCGTAAAAATCCATACGATCGCTATGCCTTTTCCCGCCCTGGACAATGGTACCTTATCTCCATATCCCACCGTAGACATGGTGACAACTGCCCACCAAATACTCTCACCCAATCCCATGATTTTTTTGTCGTGCTCTACATGCCTGCTCCAACGCATTTCTACCATCCAGATAATCGTACCGAACAAAACAATACCACCAAATAAAACCAGCGCAAGAAATGAAAGATTCACAAAAATGGGTTTCCAGGAAGTCCAAAATGAATTGCCACTTTTGTTCTTTCCTATGGCAAAGCCCGTCCCGGATGGATTTACAGCATGTGTAAAATCAACTAGAGCTTCCCTTTCCGGGGTGATGGTCAGGGCTCCAATGGCAAGGTCATATTGTTCATTATTCAGCCCCCTGATAATGCCCGGAATATCATCTCCGTGGTAACTGTAGTTGGTCCAGCCCAATTCAGAGGAAATCCCCTCCCACATTTCGACCGCTAGACCGGAAAAAGTACTGTCTTCTGCCTGCATACCAAAAGGTGGAGACAAATAAACAGCCACGCGGAGTTCTTTTTGCTCTGCACCCAAGGAAATGATTTGAATAAGCAAGCAGAGGGATAGAAAAAATAATTTTGGAAATGATCTCATGACTTAAATAAACGACATTTAAAGTTAATCGAATTATTGGAAGATGGAGCTGCATTGGATTCATCCTCTCAGAATACTTAAAGGAAGGAAATCCAATTCCATAGTTGAGTGGTATAGACCTGGCTCCAGTTTTAGTAGCAGTTACAAAGAAATCCAGGGCAAATGCTGAACAGAAATACTACTTTTACATCACGTTGAAACCGGGATCATGTCATTTTCCATTGTCATCATTGCGAAGAATGAGGCTGAAAATATAGGCCGTACCATTGAGGCTCTTTTGCCTTTGGGCAAGGAGATCCTTCTCGTCGATAGTGGAAGCACAGACAATACTTGCAAAATAGCTGAAGCATTGAATGCAAAGGTTTTACAGGTCGCCTGGCAGGGATTTGCCGCCACCAAAAACTTTGGGAATGAAGCGGCCACGGAAGACTGGATTTTAAGTATTGATGCCGATGAGGTCATTTCCGATGAGTTGTGCAACGAGTTGATGAATTGGCAGCCAAAAAAGCAAACGGTATTTCTTCTTGACCGCATCACTGAATACCGCGGGGAATGGATTCGCCACAGCGGTTGGTACCCCGACTGGAAACCGCGATTGTTCAATCGCCAATTCTGTCGTTGGGAAGGTAGTCATGTGCATGAAACGCTGGATTTTCCCAACCATTTTAGGCAGAAAAAAATGAAAGGTAAACTCTGGCACTACAGTTACAAGAATCAACAAGATCATCTCAAAAGAATGGAGCGCTACACGGAGTTGTCCGCTCAAAAAATGTTTGAGAAGGGCAAAAAAGGCCACCTACTCCAGGCTGGTCTCTCCGCCGGGGCGCGTTTCATTCGAACTTACCTGTTGAAGAAAGGCTTTCTGGATGGTCAACGCGGCCTGGAAATCGCCCGCTTGAACGCAAAAATGGTCTTTCTCAAATACAAAAAATTGATGTCGATGAGCAAAAAACCCGGTCAATCGTCCCCTAATAAATAAGCCCAGGGCTCAAGCGGCTCAATTTCATGCAATATTATTTTTAAGGCTGCTAAAAAAGGGATGAAAAGGATCATGCCACTGGCTCCCCACATCATTCCCCCGAACAATACGACCAGGATGATCACAAATGGGTTGAGATGCAATTGATCTCCCACTACATAAGGCTTGACAAAATTGTTCTCCACAATCTGGATACCCCAAAGCACAAATAATGTCACAATGGGATAAATGATCGGATCTTTAATGAGAAAGACGTAGAGAATAGCGACTGTTGAGGCGATAAAAACCCCAATGAATGGTATGAGATTCATAACAGCCATGAATACACCAAAAAGTAAGGCATGTGGAATGCCTAAAATGAGAAGCGCAACATAGACCATAATGGCTACGATCAGGGTTTCCAACATCAAACCACTTAAATACCCCTGAAAGGCATCCGTAATCTTAGCCATAGTACCCATCACCTGGCTTGTATCACGCTTCTTGTAATGGCGCTCCAAAAAGCCAACCACCCGGTGTCGGTAATTGAGCATAAAAAACATGAAAAGTGGAATGGTAACAATAGTTGCGATCATACGAACCGTGCCGAAAACAGCAGCAGAGGCCAGACCCAATCCGCTTCTAAGGAATTCAGAAAGTTGCTTTTGCAATTCCTCAGGTTGCTGACCGTAAGGGATATTCCACCGGTCTTCCACGTAAGCCCTGAAATCTGCAATGTATCTCCCGAATTTCTCATTCAATTCCGGGACCTCATCTGTGAGGGCCACTACCTGTGAAGAAAGCAAAAAGAGAATAGCCAGAAAAAAAACAAAAACCAATACGATACAAAGTACAACACCCAATGCCCTGTTGGATACTACTTTCTCAAACCATCGGGATACTGGTAAAACCATCAATGATAAAACCAGTGCCCAGCAAAGTGGTACCATAAGGCTTTTACTGAGCGACAGAAACAGGATGACCAAAGCTATTGATGCCAGGAGCAAAAAGAAATTCAAGAGTCGTGCGGAATAGTTATTCATTTGATGATTTTTATGAGCATA
>DATFJT010000233.1:0-6112 GCA_035269065.1 Saprospiraceae bacterium
CAGGCGGTGCTTCTTTACTTTTGGAAAAAGGCATTCTACAGTCTTACTCCCCCGAAATGATCATCGGTCAGCACGTGCATCCTCCATTATTGGCAGGGCAATTGGGCTTCAAGCCGGGGCCCTACATGGCGAGCGCAGATGAAATACGCATTACCGTCAATGGAAAGGGGGGGCATGCCGCTACACCACATGAATGCGTTGACCCGGTATTCCTTTCGAGTTTACTAATTGTACAATTGCAAAGTCTGATGAGTCGTCTAAAAAACCCCATAGAACCGGGAGTATTGTCCATGGGTAAAATATACAGTGACGGGGGCGCCACCAATGTCATTCCCCAGCGGGTCTTTATAGAAGGCACCCTGCGTTGTATGAATGATGAATTCCGAGAGTTGGCGCTGTCCAAAATCCAAGCCATCGCCAAAGGGTTAAGTCAAAGTTATGATGCGGATATAGAAGTCAATATCCAGCGCGGATACCCCGTCTTAAAAAACGACCGGGAACTAACACCCAAAGTCAAACAGCAAGCCGAGTCATTCCTCGGTCAGGAACAGGTGGCTGATCTGCCCATGCGCATGAGCGCAGAGGATTTTGCCTGGTATACCAATGACATGCCCGGGGTATTTTACCGCCTCGGTACCGGTCGCAAGGATGCGGTCAACTACAGCGTACATCACCCCCAATTCGATATTGACCACGAAGCCATCGGAGTTGGAGCCGGCTTTATGGCCTACCTCGCTGCAACTGCTCCGGAATGGATTTAACGGAAACACGGTCACACAGTCTGATATAGCTTAAGAAATTTTATATTTGTGCAGCCACTTTAAAGGCTTTGAAACCATGGCAAGAATACTTATCGTAGATGATGAGGCTGCGATTCTAAACAGCTTGAAGGAAATCCTCGAATACGAGAAACACGAGGTAGAGACGGCCTCAGACGGGGTCGAATGCATTACTAAAATCAAAACCAGTAAAAAACCATATGATGTGGTGCTGCTGGACATCAAAATGCCCAATATGGATGGCATGGATGCTCTGGAGCGCATCAGGTTAATTGATCCCGACCTTCCGGTCATCATGGTCAGTGGACATGGAACGATTGACACCGCTGTTGAAGCAGTCAAGCTGGGCGCCTTTGATTTCATCCCCAAGCCTCCTGACATTAATCGAATTCTCATAACGGTCAGAAATGCCTTAGACCGAAAAAGCCTGATTACAGAGACCAAAACACTCAAAAAACAGGTCAGCAAAGGAAAGGTCCTCGATATCCTCGGACAGAGCAAAGCTATAGAAAAAGTAAAACACCTGATTGAGAAAACGGGTCCAACAGGTGCGCGTGTTATGATTCTTGGGCCAAATGGTTCGGGAAAAGAACTGGTCGCCCGCTGGCTCCACGAAAAATCAGATCGTGCTGAGAACACGCTGGTGGAGGTCAACTGTGCAGCTATTCCCTCAGAATTGATCGAAAGCGAACTATTCGGTCATAAAAAGGGATCCTTCACCGGAGCTATAGACAATAAAAAAGGCAAATTTGAATTGGCAGATGGAGGGACCTTGTTCCTGGACGAAATCGGTGATATGAGTCTAAAGGCCCAAGCCAAGGTGCTGAGAGCCCTGGAAACAAATAAAATTACACCCGTCGGTGGCAGCAAAGAAATTGAAGTCGATGTCCGTGTCGTGGCAGCCACCAATAAAAATCTGCCTGACGAAATCAAAAGAGGCAACTTTCGGGAGGATTTGTACTTCCGGTTAAACACCATAGTCATTCACGTGCCTGCGCTGAGAGACCGCATAGATGATGTGCCCATTCTCATAGAACACTTCATTAAATTATTCTGCAGTGAGTACGGCATTCCGGTCAAAAAAATCACCAAGTCTGCCGTACAATTATTGCAAAAAATGCCCTGGGAAGGCAATGTGCGCGAACTGAGAAATGTTATAGAACGCCTGATCATTCTGGGTGCTGACAAAATCAGCGACAAGGATATCAAAGCTTATGTAGCTCCTCTGGAAAGATCAGGGAAAGCACTGGATGTGGACCTGGAAGAATACCAGGATTTAGACAAGCTGCTGGAGCACGTTAAGAAAGAATACAAGGACTACAAGAGCAATTAGAAAAAGTAAAACGGTATGACCGCAGATCAGAAGAAGGAAGCGCGGAAGTGGAGTTCGATTAAAGGAGAAAACGCCTGGACCATGTTCAAGGTATTGTCCGAAATGGTCGAGGGCTTTGAACGAATGGACAAAATCGGACCCTGTATTTCCATATTTGGTTCTGCTCGTACCAAACCAGATCACAAATACTATAAATTGGCGGTAGATATAGCCAAAAAACTTGTAGAGGAGGGCTTTGGTATCATTACGGGAGGAGGCCCGGGCATCATGGAAGCCGGAAACAAGGGGGCTGCACTCAATGCCGGATCGTCAGTAGGCCTCAATATCGACCTGCCTTTTGAGCAGAACAACAATATGTACATTGACCGCGACAAAAACCTCAATTATCGCTATTTCTTCATCAGAAAGGTCATGTTTGTGAAGTACGCTCAGGGATTTGTGGTTTTGCCGGGAGGATTTGGCACCCTGGATGAGCTATTCGAGGTACTCACCCTCATACAAACTAAGAAATCAGACCAGGTTCCTGTCATACTTGTCGGCTCTGAATTCTGGGGTGGAATGATTGATTGGATCAAAAACACGCTCTTAGAAGCCAATAACAATATCAGCGCAGCCGACATGGATTTATTTAGTATCACTGATGACCCCTCTGAAGTCGTCGAGATCATCAATAAATTCTATTCCAAAGACAACGCTGGAAATTTACGTCCCAACTACGAATTGTAATCAATTGAAAAGGGTCCATTCAAAGCCTATTCGGGCGTAGGCAGGAAAATACGGTTGGCGGTGCACCAATTCTGCCAGCGGAGCTCCACTGTTAAATGTAGACCAGGTATTATCTAACCTGAAATAGGCCCTGAATCCGCTGGCATACATCCCGATATAGAGGTCAAGCAACGGAAAATTTGGGCTGGAGTATTCCTCCTGTAAGGCAAATTGACCAATCCACGGAAGAAAAACATCAGGTCTGTATTCCGGGAAATACCTCATTTGCCCGCCGAGGTACAATTTCAAATTATCCTGAGCAAGCGAAAACTTAAATCGAACATGCATGGTTGCAGCCCATGCTGGCAGGTGATAAAAGGAAGGCAATTCCTGGTAATAAAACCCGGGCTCCAACAAAAGGAATTTCCATTCCCAATGGCCATAGGCCCTCAATCGCAAAGCAGTAAAATTGCCATTCGCTTGAACAGGTAAGGCGCTGGTGTCAAAGTAGATGAGGTTCTCCATATTTATCAGATCCAGCTCGGCTCCCAACCATTCACGAAATTTAATCCCTCCACCAATGCGCTGTAGAATAGTTGAATTGAAACCATTGCGATACACTTCTCGCTGACTGATAATGGCCCTATTTTCCAACTGCGTTGGGGGTGTAATCTGCAACTGATATCGCAATACAAGCCCCAGGTCGTTATTGAGCAAATAGGGCTCTGCGGAAAGGCCAAGGTCAAAATTCCCAACATTGTTTACCACTGGAAGCTTCAGTTGTCCTTTGTAACTTCCTTCCTTTCCCAGGGGTCCTTGCAGTACTCCGAAAAGCCTCAATTCAGTTTCGTTAAAATTGTCGATGTCATCATTTACGAAATACATTCGGTGCTCTACCCCGGCAGTCAAGCTATGCTTTTCGCGAACAGTAAATCCCGTTCCAAAACGATTGCTCAGTACGCGGTTTTGAAAACGCCAGCGTATCGAACGACTATCCGTTAGGTAATTGCCGTACAAGTCGAAACCATCTCTGGCCGCGTCATCAAAATAATGGTCCAGGCGATTGCTCCACTGTATTTCATGCAGGAGACGACCATTGAATTTCTGGCTGCTGTCAGGCTGTAATAATTTAAAACTTTGACGGACAACTACATCTGTGTACTGGTGGCGTCCCTCAGCAGTCGTTGTGCCCACATCATATTGAATGAATGGGGCATCAATTTCCAACACTCGTCCATTTGATGTCAGCAAACCGGAGTCCATTCCGACATCCAATCCGCCATTGTAATTGTGCTGCATTTTGTTGTTGATAAACAACAGCTTGAAATCGTATTGATCATTCGCGGACTCGTAATTGAGTCCTATACTCAGGCTGGTATTTCTCAAGCCTTGATGCTGAAACAGTCCTGCAGATTGACTCATCCGGTCAAAGTGAATGGTCATATCCATTCGGGGAGACCATTTTTTATACACTTGTGCGCCCACATTCAAATCGGTTTGTTCCGTCAAACTTTGGTTGTAATAAACCCTGGTATAATCAACAGTAGACCGCAACCATTTGAATTCTTTGGGATCTTGAAAGTAGAAATCAAAAGGGGAGCTGTTATTGATCAAATCGAGAGATCGGTCGAACTGAAAAAAAAGGGGTCTAACAGGTGATCCGGGGTTTCCGGTGTGTGCAACCGGCCAATCCGCTCTTCTGGTCGGATCAAAGTCGAAATCTTCAATGTAGTTTTCCCGGCTTTCAAAAAATTGAAGTGCCGGCTTATCAAAAGTATAGTAACTCACCTTAGCCGTATCACTTTCCTGGAATGTATCGTAGACAATATTCAGTGAATCCTGTGCTCCCAAATGAAAACCAAGAAGAACGGCCACCGCAAGACAAAGAAAATCAAGCCTGCTGAGGCATTCAGTGAACATAGAATTTGAAAATATGCTGGTCATGCGGCGTATCATAACTCATGAAATACATGCCTTTCGACAATAAATGTATCGGAACATCAAAAAATGACTGATTCTCTGCAAAGCTATCAAAATGTTGTCGACCAGTAGCATCCCAAATACGCAAGTTGCCTTCCAGTCTTTGCCCTTCCAACCGATAAATTTGATCTCTGGCGGAGTGAATAAAGCGAAGTTCAGACTGACCGAACGATTCCTCCTCATTACGGACAATAACACACGGCGGAGTACCCATTCCATTGTAGGATGAAGGTTCCTGGTCTTCAGGAATACGCAAAACAAAAAGTCCATTCTGCATATCAGACACAAGGACTCTATCTGATGGCAACAAGGGATAAACACCCCAGGCACCACTAAATCCACCTCTTACGGGCATCAGCTCTGTAGTAGCATAATCATAAGAACGGCAAATATCTCCGTCATCTGAAAAATCAAAGACCTGCAAACCATCGTAATAATAACTGACGTAGACTCGATTATTTTTGACAATAAGATTGTGTGGAACACTTCCTTCAGGATCTGATTCTGCTTCAAATACATTGGCTACGCGAGGGCTGGAGATATCGCGCACATCTACTACTTTCATGTCTCTTCCATGTGTTTCATCCGCCATGAAATAATACTCCCCTGTTTCATTCCACCACCCACTGTGGTTATAACCTTTCTCTGGATAGTTCAAAAGCGTACCCAGGATTTGTGGACTATCAGGAATGATAAAGTGGGCAATAAACAAACCCTGGTTGCCAGCATTGAGAAACACCGTATCATTACGCGCATACAAGTCGTGAACGTAGCCGACTGGCAAGCCTTCAATCTGATCAATGTTCTTTATTAACGTCGGTTCTTTTGGGTTCTCCAAGGACCAAACCTGCGCCGGGATTCTTCCTGAAACGCCCGGTGCCCGAACTCCACAAGTGTACATTTTTGCGGTGGCAGAATCCACAAAAACATTGTGCGACCTGCTGATATTGACCGTATCCTCATGAACGAGGACCACAGAGTCTGGCAGATATTGTAAATCAATCACTTGTAAGGAAGAATTTCCCTGGTCACAAACCGCGTATAAATAGCCTTCATAATCGTGAAAATCGCGGTGCACTACCCCACTTCCAAAGAACTTTCCCCGGATAAAATCCACTTCAATAAGGGTGTCAGGATCAGAAATATCTATAAAATGGGTGCCCATGGTAGAACCAATCACTGCGTATTCTCTCCCATTTTGAGAAAGACCCCAAACTTCGTTGTACCGCTGGTTTCTGCGTCCGATGTCGATTCCGGTAGTATCCCTCCACTGGTATTGCAAAGTCGCTTCTGTTTGGGCTTCAATATCAGAAAA
>DATFJT010000234.1:0-2025 GCA_035269065.1 Saprospiraceae bacterium
AAAGAGGATTAGAAGTCGAAGGTACATCTGGTTTAAGCTTTGTGAATTGTGAATGCCTGTATGGCGTAGACAGTTGAATTGATCATTTGATACTTCCAAAATGTTCGCCTCCCACTTACCTGTTCCAAGTCCCCAAAACTCCTTGGCTCCAATTACTAAGCTTGCTTTATAATTGTGCCTTTCCGGCAAAGAGGCTCTGCTAGCCTCTGCGCATTTTTGTGCCTTTGTCGTCATGCCTTAGGTTATCAATCGCACCATCGGCGGGCGGACTGGCATAATTTCAAAATTTGAAAGTTCATAAGGGGCCCGCAGGCATAAAATATTTCTTTGTGCTAAAATAGGAAGGTTATCCGAGGCAAATATGATATCATGAAAAAACAATTTGTTTTTATTTCTTGCTTACTGATAAAAAATCAGTCATATTCGGGCAGACATCAAATCATGGAATGGAGAGAAAATACGCCATCATAGATGTAGAGACGACCGGGGGTGATTTTCGACGGGATCGCATCATTGAAATTGCCATTGTCATACACGATGGGGAAAAGGAATTGAACAGGTTTGAGAGTTTTATCAATCCAGAGCGTACCATTCCCTACAATATCACCCGGCTAACTGGTATCTACCAGGAAATGGTAGAAGATGCACCCTATTTTTATGAAATCGCAAAGGAAATTGTCCTGCTTACCGAGGGTTGTATCTTCGTGGCTCATAATGTTCGGTTTGATTATAGCTTTATTCGCTATGAGTTTGAGCGACTGGGTTTTACTTATAGTCGAAAGAGGCTCTGTACAGTCAAATTGGCCAGAAGAAATCTAGCTCTTAAATCTTGTGGCATGGACAGTCTCATCCGTCACTTCGGCATTGAAGTAGAGAAGCGTCATAGAGCCATGGGAGATGCTGCTGCTCTTGCGGAGATGTTTCCGAAAATTATGGGTCAGTCTGAGGACAAGACAGTGAAAGAAGAGCTCCATGAAAATTTAAGAATCAATCAGATCCCACCTGGATTAAAATTGGAACAATTCTTCGATCTCCCGGAGGATCCAGGGGTATATTACTTACTGGATCGCGAGGGAAGACCACTCTACATCGGTAAAAGTAAGAATATCAAAAAGCGCCTCAGTCAGCATTTTCGAGCCATGGATGAGAAAACACTGCGCCTTTATGAATCTGTTTACGATATTTCCCTTGAAATGACGGGTAGCGGCTTCATCGCCGAGCTATTGGAAGCTGCCGAAATTAAGAAGCACCTTCCTCCATTGAATAAGGCGCAAAGGTCTAAAGAAGACCTGTTTTTCTCCTATGTCGAAGAAAATAAAAAGGGCTTATACCGTTTGCGCTCAGCTGCAATCGAAGAAATTCATCAATACGACAGCATACTTTTCTACCACCGCTCTAAGAAGGCAGCAAAAGGCTTTCTCCGGGGACAGCTCTACAATCTCAACCTATGTGAATGTCTTCAAAACACGGGACAACATAGACCCGAAAGCTGCATAACGGCACAGGTCGGTCAATGCCCCTTAATTCAACAAGAAGCGGACGGTGCACTGGTTCAGGAATACAATGAACGCTTCGAAGATTTTCTCCATAAAATGAAGAAGTATCCTATAACAGACGGGGTTATTTTCGTAGACAGCATTCGATATGGGGAACAAGATTTCATTCTCATTGAAAACAATACCTATTTAGGTTTTGGGACACTGTATGAAGAGGCTCAACAGATCACTGATTTTGAGGAATTGAAATCACATGTGCAGCCATTCAAAGAGACCAGGGATGTTGTAGGCATCATCAATAAGCATTTGAGGAAAAAATTGAGATCGATACGCGTGTTTGGGCCAGATCAGAAAGAAGTACAATACGCCTGATCAGAAACGCGAGGCCATCCAACCTGACAATTCCCGGGCTTTTTTCTCAGCTGCCACCGTAAAATCTTCTCCTTCAGATGCGAATATGATGGAGCGGCTGGAGTTGATGAGAATGCCGGTTTCCTCGTTCGACAAATGATCATACACCTCATCTGCA
>DATFJT010000235.1:0-4713 GCA_035269065.1 Saprospiraceae bacterium
TAATGAAAAATACATTAGCGTTCAGTCACCGGAAATTAAGGGTGTAAACGCCATACTGATGGAGCTGGACAGCCTGGCAGATGCCATACACCAAAATTCTGATCCCCTCGTCAGTATTACAGACGGGCTTCATGCATTGCAACTGGCTGAGCAAATAAGCGAAAAAATAGATGAAAACAATTCAGCCTTTTCAAATTCGCTCTCCGGTGAATAAGGCCACGCTCAAACCAATACTTACTCCATGAATCATCTTTACTTGCTACTTATTTTCGGATGTTTTTTTACGTTGTCTTGCACTCAACTCGAAGAAAACGAAGCCCTACCGGCCTATATGTATATCGAATCTTTGGAATTTGAAACTACAGACCCAAGTCAGGGAACAGATGCCCAGGATTTACCACACGTATGGATCAATGTTGGGGGAGATTTTGTAGGCACCTGGGAAATGCCGGCTCTGATTCCCCTCAATTATGAAGGTAACTTTGAATGCAGATTCCAGCCAGGCATGATTATCAATGGAATATCTACCCTACCCGAAATCAATGAGGCAATGGACCCATACATTGTAGATGTCGAATTGGTCAGAGGAGAAATAGATACCATACGCCCTGTGATACGTTACGATTCTACCACTGTATTCAAATTGATGAACGACTTTGATCGCTCCACGCATGATTTTAGAGAAGACCTGGACGGTAATCCATTTACCTCCATCAGCATTACTGACGATGCATTTGAGGGTAAGGCCGGTGTCATACGCATTACAGAAGATAATCCGATAGCCCTTGTCACGCACAGACTAGACTTTACAGACATACCGCTTAACTCCAATCAGAAATTCCTGGAATTACACTACAAAAATGACGTTCCATTTGAGTTGGGGATAAGATCTTATGACGAAACGGGAAGTCCGGACGATGAATACTTTGTGGGTCTCAACCCAACGAATCAATGGAAGAAGGCTTATATCGAATACACAGATATTATTAGTTTTTTTGAGGCTGATCGCATGCGGGTTGTCATTGGAGCGGTGCTTCAAGAAGGACAACAGGAAGGTACCATCAGATTGGATAACATCAAATTTTATCACGAAAACTGATCACTTAAAGTTGGTATGAACCAACGCAGATTACATACACTGATCTACAAGTTTTTTGACTGGGCCATGGCATTGTTTGCATGGATCCTGTTCTTCGTGTACAGGAAAAAGTTAGAAACGGAACACATAGAGCTTGATCTTCTTCTCTCTGACCGAAATTTTATCATAGGGATCATCATCATTCCGCTGGGGTGGATTCTATTCTACTCCATTGTTGACAAGTACAAAGACATCTACCGTCTTTCGCGAATGGCTACTTTCACGAGGACAATGCTCTTATCGTTTATTGGTGTTTTATTCTTGTTTTTCACTCTAATTCTGGATGACTTTGTACAGGATTACCGCACCTACTACAATTCTTTTTTTCGTTTGTTTTTGCTGCATTCAGGACTCACAGTCGCCTCTAGAATGACCATTCTCACCTTGGCTTCCAGAAGACTAAAAGCAGGAAAAGTCAGTTTCAAAACGATAATAATTGGCGGTAATGAGAATGCACTCGAGTTGTATGAGGAAATAAAAAATCAGCCAAAGAATCTCGGCTACGATTTTGTAGGCTTCATTGACAGTAATGGCAATTCCAAGAATATCCTGCGCAAGTATCTTCCTGTCATCGGGAAACTTAAAGATCTTAAGAAAGTAGTGGAGGAGGAAAAAATTGAGGAAGTCATCATCGCTATAGAAAGCTACGACCACAACAAGCTCAGAGACATCATCAATGATCTATTTGATTACGGCGATAAACTTGTCATAAAAATCATTCCGGACATGTACGACATCTTGCTCGGTCACGTCAAGCTGAATCATGTTTTTGGGGCAATATTGATTGAAATAGAACAAGAATTGATGCCAAGATGGCAAGCTGTAGTAAAGCGTCTGTTCGACATTGTGGTGTCAAGTGTCGTATTATTGGTGCTTTCACCACTTTATTTATTCATTATGTTGCGTGTGAGAATGTCTAGCCCGGGACCCATTTTTTATGCTCAAAAACGGATTGGTTACAAGGGCAAGCCTTTTGATATCATCAAGTTCAGATCGATGTATACCGATGCAGAACGTCACGGACCACAGCTCAGCAGTGATACTGACAGCAGGGTAACACGCTGGGGTAAAATAATGCGGAAATGGCGGCTGGATGAACTTCCACAATTTTGGAATGTGTTGATAGGGGAAATGTCGATTGTCGGTCCCCGACCAGAAAGACAGTACTTTATTGATCAAATCATGAAAGAAGCTCCTCATTACAGGCATCTTCATAAGGTACGCCCTGGTATTACGTCATGGGGGCAGGTGAAATTCGGCTATGCCTCCAACGTCGATGAAATGATCCAGCGATTAAAGTTTGATATCCTGTATATAGAGAATATGTCGCTGGCACTCGACTTCAAAATCATGTTTTATACCCTTCTTGTCCTCCTTCAGGGAAAAGGCAAATAAAAAGGGGAAAGAATTTTCATCCTTCCCCTGTAAGTTTTATCTATTCTGGTTTTATACAATAATCCGAAGCATCTGTTTTATCTGAATAAGGTGATATCTCCTTTAAAGACCTCCTCAGAACCATCCTTGTATTTTACCTGGAAGGAGTAGACAAAGACCTGCGGCAACATGGGCTTTCCATTGAAATCTCCATCCCAAAGTTGTATGCGCTTGCCAGGTATAACGCTCGCCTCCCGGTACATTAAATTGCCCCACCTGTTGTATATCACAAATTCGTTTACACTCTCTACCAGTTCAGGCTCACGGAACGATAATTCTACCCGATCATTCACTCCGTCACCATTCGGTGAAAATGCCGTCGGTATAAAGAACGGTGGCTTCTCCAGATTCACTCCTACAAATCGCGCATCTGATACCTCACAGCCACTTTCGGTAATTACGGTAACTACATAATTCGCCGGCACAGTCGGCTCTATTATCGCAAACGGGTTAGCACAACGCGTACAACTCAATGAGTCTACAAAGCTGATATAGATGGTATCTATCGCTATCACATCATCTGGATTCTCAACGTAAATGATCGGTTGTAAAATCAATTCATCTCCTATGTCTATTACCGTGTCCGCTCCCATCTGTACCTGTACAGAAGAACCATCCTCTAATTCCACAGTCTCGCTGTATCGACAATCATTCGCATCTCTTATTTCCAATTCGTACGTTCCTGCTCGAAGCAACTGAAACTCTGGAAATGTCGTAAATGGATTGTTGTTTATACTGTACTGATAAGGTGCTGTCCCCCCCGTTACATTGGCCACTATGATACTCCCATCTCTTTCTCCGGGACAGGATGGACGCATCGTTTCCACATCTGCTGAGCCAATCGTACCTATATCTTCTGTCAACTGCACAACATCCTGACCCAGGCAACCCGTCGCATTGTCTTCTACTTCCACTCGGTAGGTTCCCGGAAGCATTGCTGTCAAGCTCAAAGATGTAGCTCCGGGTATGACAACTCCATCTAAATACCATACTACACTTGTACTACCTGTCGTTCCTGTTACACTCGCGTTCAGCTCTATCGTCGTTACACCACAGGTGAATTGTTCGTCTTCTCCTGCATCAACTAAAGGCAATTGTATGTTGGCACTCACCGTCACCTCAGCGCTGTTGCTACATGCATTGTCTAAATTCGTAATCGTCAGTCGGTAAGTACCCTCTTCATTTACCGTCAGTGTTAGTCCTTGTCCTGTCAATACACTTCCATCCGGCAACTCCCACTCAGCTTCAAAGTTCGACCCAAAGTCAGAGGCACTTCCATCTAATATAACCGACTCCTGAGCACAAGTCAATGGACCGTCCTGGTTCAATATCACTGTCGGAAGATCCTGATCCGCTATCACTGTTACCTCATCCCGGTCAACACAACTGCCGTCTCCGGTACGCAACTCCAAAATATAGGTTCCCGGACTGCCTACCGTCAATGTTGGCCCTGTCAAAGGATCATTTGTACTTGCACCCTGCTCCAGTATCCATTGATAATCTGCTGTCTGCGGACTGCTGCCCGTCGTTCGCAATATCAGGTCTGTCTGACCACAACTCAGTACAAGCTGGTCAGGTCCGTCTATTTCCGCTTCCGGACGCTCCGCCCAGATGATCTCTACGACATTGCTCAATGCTGCACAAGCATCTCCCTGTAAATCCACTATTCCACTTCCATCATTATTTCCTACCGCCAATGCCACATAGTAGCTTTGACCTGGTGTATACAATCCCGGATCAAAAGCAATCGTCGTTCCAGTCACAAATTCTATTAGCGAATTCAGTGGATTTGCCTGGTTATCAAATATCCACAAGCCTTCTATGTCATCTCCATCAGATGTCGAGGGTGTCACTATGTTTACCGTTATACCATCTCCTTCGCACGCAGTTAAGTCGCCACTCGATAATTGACCCGCAATCGTCTCACAATCACAATCTCGTGGCAGCGTCGTCACTTCCCTCGTACAGCCTGCATCATCCGTAACCTCAAAAGTATAAGGTCCGGAACCACTTGGATAGGGACCCGCTCTATAAACCGTGCCCGTTACCGGATCTCCATCTACAAAATATGTACCCGATCCTCCGCTGATCGTCAATATTACCTCGTAACTCGTATTTGTGTTGTCACACTCAATATCAAA
>DATFJT010000236.1:0-4656 GCA_035269065.1 Saprospiraceae bacterium
GTAGGTGCATCCATTTTGGTCTATATACTCTACCAGATACAATCCTGAACCAGAAACCCTTGGGTATTGAGCATTCAAATTGTCTATTAAGCGACCATCCGGAGTAGACCACAAATAATCTTCTATCCCATCAGCCATAACGGACCAATTCAGTGAAGTAGTATCTTCGGGACATAATTCTAATGATGACGCACCATCAATCCTGTTGGAGGGATGCAAAGCCACTGTGAAGCTGTCCCGGTATCCACAACCTCGCAGGTCCTCGTAAAATAGAGTATACAGTCCTGCTTCTGAGACAATCGGGTTAACTTCGGTAGCTCCCTGTTCTATGCCTCTACCCGACCACATTATATTCCTCAGTCTGTCCGCATCATCCGAGATCAGCCAATTGATCTCATAGCGCTCTTCCATACAAAACGTATCCCCCTCTTCTGTGGAAAGAGAGAGTGACGGATATTGTTGCACGGTTACGGAATCCTGGTACAGACAACCATAGCGATCCTGAAAGGCCACATAATAAACGCCTGCTCCACGCACCTCAGGCCACCAGTCTACAGAATCGCTGATGATCTCCCCTTCGTTCGATTGCCAATTCGCTATCCAATCTCCTTCTGTGGGAACTTGTGCTGTCCATCGCAATTCCAACACAGAATCCTGACAAACCTCAAATTCTCTCTCTTCCTCAAAATCAGGTGCCGGGTACTGACTGACATTGATTTCCAGGAATTCCGGGCAACAATCTCTTATCAGGGTATCCCGGAAAACTCCTTCCTGATCGTATTCCTGACCTAAATACTGTAATACTTCACCGGCACATATCGCCGTATCTATGCGAACCTCCTGCACAGGACAGGATTCTTCCGTCAACAGAAAAGGGTAAGTCTCCAGCCTCAGATCCGGAGCCAGTGGATTGACTATTTCCGCATGATAGGATCCCGCCAAAGCCGGATACATACTGTCTATGCGCAACTCATTGGTGCCGATAACCGTATCAAAGGGCTGACCATCCTTAAACCAGTAATAGGTACTGGTCGTCACCGTGTCATCAAAACTCAGCTCCATCTCCACCGGACAGCCCAAACGTACAGAAAAAGTATCTGGCTCTCCTGCTGTCTTTTGGGGAGCGTATGTAATTCTGTTTCCGGTATTCTCAAATTCTTGAACAACCTGAATGAGATCCTCAAATGTGAATAGGTTGGACTCACATTCAAAACTTTCCATGACGATCGGCCTGTCAAACTCAATTGTTTCAGTAAAAAAATTATATTCTATACTAAGGCGATCTACTTTATTAAAGTATTCCCTAGGCACACCCCCGATCAATTGATTTAGAGCGACAGATATTGAAGAAGAAATAACCAAAGAATCATAAGTAATTGCTTTGGGTAATTCCCCTGTTAATTCATTACTGCTTAGGCTTACAGAACTTCTGTTGTCAAAAAAGTTTTGCGGAATGCTCCCGTAAATATTATTTGTGCTAAGATCAATTCTTTTTATCGAGGGAGACCAGTCCATGGCCAGGGTGTCTGTCAATTCACCATTCCATAAAGCTACTCTTTCTATGTATTTATTTTGATAAAGGCTCCGGGGAATAGGTCCATAAAGTCCGATTGTCGTACCCAAAATTCTATCAATCAATTTCAGATCCTCAAATGCATCCGGGACGACGCCATTCATTCTTGGGTTAAGTTCAAGGGTGATTTCCCTGATGTTTGTCAATGCTGAAATAGTTTCCGGAATAAAGCCGTCTATGGCAGTCTGATTCATGGTCAATTCCTCTAAATTTGTCAGTTGCCCCAATCTTTCATCTAAACGTCCACTAAATCTCTCTCGAATGAACAGTTCAGTCAAATGTTTCAAATCATAGACCGATTCCGGAATTGATACTACATCTGAAAATCGAAAATTATTAAGGCGCAGAATTTTTAAAGATTCCGAGAGCAGATGTAAACTATCCAGTTGACCGGGAAAAACAGGGTGTAACTGCAATCTTTCTAATGGCAGACGAAAGAGGTCCGGAAAATTGACGAGACTGGTATTGATGATGTCATAGGCCGGAGAATAATTAACAACCAAATAATCAAGGCTGTCTAAGCCTACTATTTTGGGTGATAAAAATACTTCTCTGGGTGGATCTAAAAGATTGCTCAATAATAATCCTGACACTCTTCCTGTCGGGGATAAAAATACCAATGGCCAGTTATCCATCGGTTCATTTAAGTCCCAAATGAAGATGGGGTTGTCAAAGGAGTCCATTTCCAGCATCTCCTTTATATCCACCAAAATCAAAGAGTCTTGTTCTCTGGTTTGGGCCGTACAATCAAGGATAAAAAAAGCATTCAGTACGATAATAAAAGCATATACAATGTGAAATTTCATCTTGAGAATCTATTTGGGTAAAACCCCTGCACCAAGTTGCACAGGGGTGTTTTTATAAATACATTATTTACAAACTACAACACTCTACATACAATCCACTTAAACAGAATTCGGCATTACATGGGTCATCAAAGGTGAAGCTCCAGACTCCTTCATAGGACAGTTGGTCACAATCCTCACACCCAATAGTAGTTGTAAAATCCAAAAAGAAGCACTCTAAATACGCATTCAAAGCTTCCGTCAAAGCATTGCAAATATCTGCATAGGTCCCCCCAATAAAATCTGAAGCTTCTATACAGCATTCAAAGCCACAATCCGATTCATCAACATAATAGGTATTCGGACAAGCACCAAATAATGTCGACCAATCGGCATATAAGTCGTGATCATGAAATGCTTCGTAAACTTGACATTCGTTTTCGAATGTATATCCACAGGGTATAGGTGACGTTGGTGGACTGGGATAGTTGAAATTGTAACAATTGCACCAGATGTTATCGAAACATGTTTCATTGGATGTGCAACCTGATGTAGTTGACCTGCTTGATGCCAGGTTTTCTATTTCTTGAGTCTGCTCAGGTATCATTTTCTCTTCTTCTCCACAAGAAAACATTAACAAGCTACTGATAATCAATAGATAAGCTAATGAATGAATGAATGAATGAATGAATTCTTCATAATTATAATTTGTAGGTGAATAATTATTAAATTTAGTAAATTCTCTTCTAAATTACAAGGACTTAAAATGTAATGATGTATAAAAAAACGAGCTTTCTGGTTGCTTGCCTAACAATATTCTGTTTGGCTGCCCTTACCGGGCAAAATCTGTATCAGCTTCGCAATATGGACTTTGACTCCTACAGACATGCCGGCCTATCGAACATCAACAACCTAAGGTCTGATCCGGGTACAGTATTCGGTATTCAGCACCATTCTGCGCTGACCGCTTATGACCAGGCGCCCAGATCTGTTTCCGGGTTTTTTAAAACAAGACTGAGTAACAATCAACCCTTCTCCCTGAATGCAGGGGTAAACATAATCAATGATCGTTTGGGCGCCTTAAATCAAAATCGTTTAGGCCTTCAATTGGGCTCTTCCTATCAGGTTAATGACTGGCAGGTTTCTGTCACTCTTGGTGGCGAGTACATTTCTTCAGGATTCATCGCGTCTTCTCTAAACAGCATTGATGCCGAGGACTTCACGGCGGCCTTGCCCGCACAAAATGAACATCTTGCGCTGACTGCCGGCATTCAATCGATCTATACCCTTAACGACCGCTTATCATTCCTTGCAGCACATAGCTGGTACCGTCAGTTTGCCAGTGAGGTTCCTCTTTTTGAAGAAAATTACCATTTCAGCCTGCTCGGTTGGAGTTGGCTTTGGGGTAAGGTCGAGTGGCAATCTCAAATCAATGCCAGATTCAGTGACTATTTTGATCCGCAATTTGTCTTCCACAATCGTTTCGTTTTTACAGATTTCGTCGGCTTTGGCCTGGGAATTGGCAATCACAATTACATGGCCTACGAATGCCGTCTCATGCTCAGGAAATGGATGCCCGGCGATCTCCAATTGTTCTTTGAATACATAGACTTTAATGGCCATATTGTCCGCGCTGCTGCCTCTCAAAATGCAGGCGTTTTGGCGTACTTTTAGGAGAAATTCAAGCCATGGAGTGCATTTTTCTCACTTCAGCTAATCTACCCTTTTGCTTGATGATTATCAGTTTGGTGAGGAGAATGATTTTAACAATCTATTGATCTTTTCTGTGTGGTCAATCACAAACAAGTGCGTATATTCTTATCAAATTTGATACAAAAATGGATGTTGAAATGCTGGCGCGGATACAATTTGCCTTTACCGTAGCCTTTCACTATATCTACCCACCCCTGAGCATTGGGCTCGGATTGTTGATGGTTGTTTTCGAAACCATTTATATACGCACGGGCAACAAGGAGTACTAGAACCTCGCCCGCTTCTGGACCAGGATATTTGCGCTCACCTTCGGGATTGGTGTGGTGACCGGCACTGAGACCCATTCGATTGATCTATGAATATATAATCAAGAGCAACTAATCTTTTGGGATGGAATCAGTGATTACTTATGCGCCATTTTCATCCTGGTAAGATAAAATAACTGCACCCAAAACAGGAGCGCAAATACAGCGCCCGCAATGACAGATGGGCCAAAGCTCCAATTCAATTGCCAGTTCAAGGAAAGTCCTCCACTCATGCCCGACCAGTCAATGGCTTCGGGAGATATCCAGTACAAACCGAACA
>DATFJT010000237.1:0-7473 GCA_035269065.1 Saprospiraceae bacterium
ATTGAATACTTCAAATCCTTGATTGTTGTATTTTTTGTAAAGTTCCACTACCATTGGATTGGCTCTGCGGCAAGGTTTGCACCAACTGGCCCAGAAATCTAGTAGTACTACTTTTCCTTTTAAATCATCCAGGGTTCTGATATTACCCTCGGGATCTTTTTGGGCAATTTTAGGAGGATAGGCGCCAATGGTAGTTTTGGCTTTCGCTTCTGCCTGTTTAATCTGTTGATTTAATGTAGCAGATACAACACCCATGTCTTTGGTGTACCTGCTATTGGGAATATCCTTTTTCATCTGCTTATGTGCCTCTTCCAGCACCTCTAAAGCTTCTCTGTTTTTGGTCTGGTTAGCAGCTTCGGCTGCAACGAGCATTTCCAGTAAGGGATGGTTGTCCTCTGCCAATTTACCTTTGAGACTTGATAAATCCCATTCTCCTGTACTGACTTTATTCATCCATTCCGTGGCTTCCTTGGCAATAGAGCTCCCCTGGACCTCTATACTGTAGTCCTTGAAGTCAGAAATATCTCCTTTTAGGCTTAGATTGGCTTGGTTGCTGTCCAGAACTGTGAGAAATTGGTTTCTGCCTACTCTCAATCGGTAGATGCCACTTTCAAGGTTTTCTTCGAATGTATGGCTGAAATTGCCCGAGCCGTCTATCGGTATTTTGGCCAATGTAACCATGGGTGATTTGTACATAAATTTATCCATGTACAAATCAGCACCTTCTGCGCCGGAAATGGTACCAGATACCCCCGCCTGATCACTGGAACCGCAGGAAGCGAGTAGAAATGTTGTAAAAATAAATGCTATTATGCTTCTCATACCTGTGCTGTTTTTTGAATTTGATTGTTCAATGATGATTCAAAAAGTTGTTTAATGTCAGAAACCCTGCCAAAATTGACAGTGTCCACTTGAATTTCTTCTCCTTCTACGCGGCCTAAACGATGAAAGGACTGAGAATATTTTTTGAGGAATTCTTCTATTTGCTCAGTGTCTTGTTCCTTACAACCAATCAGAATCCTACTTCCACCTTCACCAAATAAAACACCATCCTGACGCATATCTTCCGACCAGAAACGATTAATTTTTACGCCCATTCCTGAAGCAATTGAACTTTCTGCAAGTGCAATAAGCAATCCACCATCTGACACATCGTGCGCATTGCTGATCCATCCTTGCTGAATCATGTTCTGGATGCATTTTTGCAGTCTGACCTCATCTTCAAGATTAAAAGGTGGACAGGGGCTGTATTCAACTCCGTGAATGCTTCTTAGGTATTCACTTGAGGACAGCTGATCAGTGACATTACCTAACATATAAATGAAGTCTCCCTCTTTATTCCAACCAAGCTCCGTAAAATGTTTGATGTCTTCGATAACCCCCATCATACCTATAGTTGGGGTAGGGTATACCGGTATAGCCTTGTCTTTTAATTCAGTCTGGTTGTAGAAACTCACATTTCCCCCAGTGACAGGCGTGCTCAAAGCTTCGCAAGCTGCCGACATTCCCTTAATGGCGTGGACGAATTGGTAGTAAACTTCTGAATTGTAAGGGTTACCAAAATTGAGACAGTTGGTTATGGCCGAGGGAATCGCACCGGTACAGCTCACATTTCTTGCCGCTTCGCATACGGCCATCATGGCACCTTTAAATGGATCAGCGAATACATAGGCGGAGTTACAATCCACACTTAAGGCAAGGGCCTTTTGGGTTCCTTTTACGCGCACAGCGGCTGCATCTGCAGGTCTGTTAAGATTCATAGTGTTGCCACGAACAGTTTTGTCATATTGTTCAGAAATCCATCCTTTGTAGCAGAGATTAGGGAGTTGAATGAGTTGTTCAAATACCTCTTTGATATTGTCTGTTTGCGGGATGTCATTTTGATTAAAGGCTTCTACTTGATTGAGATAAGACGGGCGTGTATATTCTCGATCATAAACTGGGGCTCCTCCACCTAAAACTAGTGAGTCTGCCGGAATTTCAGCTACTCTTTGCCCATGCTTAAAAAATTCGAGAATGCCGCTATCGGTTACTTCACCTATTTCTACACAGGGGACGTCCCATTTGTCAAAAACATCTATAATGGCTTGCTCTTTTCCTTTCTCCCCGACGATCAGCATACGCTCCTGGCTCTCCGAAAGCAATATTTCAAAGGCTTGCATATTGTCTTGACGTGTCGGTACAAGATCAAGGTTGATTTTCATGCCCGTGCCACTTTTGGCACTCATTTCTGAAGTGGAACAGGAAATACCAGCAGCTCCCATATCCTGCATTCCCACAATGGCGCCGGTTTGAATGGCTTCGAGGCTGGCTTCCAGCAGGAGCTTCTCTTGGAAAGGGTCACCTACCTGCACAGATGGCAGATCCTCAGAGCTGCTTTCGTTTAAATCTGCAGAAGCAAAGGTAGCCCCGTGGATACCGTCTTTACCTGTTGCGGCCCCCACAATAAATACCGGGTTGCCCGGACCATCTGCTATGGCGCTAACTGTTTCTCCCACTTTCACAATGCCCGCACTCATGGCATTGACCAGGATGTTTTGATTGTAACAAGGCATGAAATAGGTTTCGCCTGCAACAGTTGGTACACCGAAGCAATTGCCGTAATCACCTATGCCTTTGACTACTCCCTCCAACAGGTGTTTAGTTCTGTCTAAAGACAGATCACCAAAACGCAGAGAATTCAAAGCTGCTATCGGCCGTGCCCCAAGCGTGAAAATATCGCGGTGAATGCCACCTACTCCGGTGGCAGCTCCCTGGTAGGGTTCAATGGCAGAAGGGTGGTTGTGCGACTCTATTTTAAAAGCACAGGCTAAACCGTCCCCGATGTCAACCAATCCGGCATTTTCTTCTCCGGCGCTGACCAATATCCTGGGGCCTTCCTTCGGCAGTGTCTTCAACCATTTGATGGAATTCTTGTACGAGCAATGCTCGCTCCACATGACAGAATAAACACTTAGTTCCTCAAAATTGGGTTCACGACCTAAGAATTCAATAATTTTATTGTATTCCTCTTGGTTCAGCCCTAAGCTTAAGGCTGTTTGAAGATCTCCTTTTGACATTTTGCCTGCTTTCTCAAAATTTCAAAAGTAAATAATTAATTGCGAAGTTCACTGTGTCCAATTGTTAATTAAAAACAGCAGCAGCAGATAGATCCAAAGTGCGTCGACGAAGTGCCAGTAGATGGTGACGTAACGAAGTTGAGAACGAAATTTTTCGTTACTAAAAAACATCAACTGATTGAAATCTTCTTTCCTGGATTGCCAGAATACCTGAATGAGTAGCCAACCAAGAAAGGGAATACCAAAAATCACATGAATAAAGTGTAAGCCCGATACGAGGTAGAGGTAACTAAGGCTGTGGTTGCTATTAATAAACTGCTCTGCGCGTATCATTTGATAATAGCCAATGATTTGCCCTGCGAGAAAGAGTACTGTGAGGATTAAGGTTCCCGTCAACGCATATTTTAATTTAGGCAAACTGTTTCTATCAAAATATTTTCGGCTGTAATTGAGTACGAAACTACTTCCTATTAACACAGCACTGGTTAGAAAGAACATTGACGGCATTTCAATGCCGGGTAAGTCAGAAGTGTACCGGGTGTATATGAATGCAGCGGAGCAAGCAAGGAACATGACGGTTACGCCTACCAATACTAGAAAGATAATGACCAATCCTATTGGAAAGCGCATGCCCTCCATATCATCCCGATAATTGGGAATATCCCCTTTGCTCATAATTGCCTAAGTCTTTTTGCCGAAGAGCTTCATGACCATCATCAAGGCGGCTATAGAAGCTCCCAATAACACAAAACTTACAAACCAGCCACCACCTAGAATTGTTGAGACGGTTACGCAAATCAAAGAGACCAGCCCAACTGTTAAGGCATAAGGCAATTGAGTACGTACGTGATCGATATGATTGCAATCAGAAGCAAGAGAACTTAGAATGGTTGTATCCGAAATCGGAGAACAGTGATCGCCTAAAACCGAGGCGGCCAACACAGTGGCAATACTATTAAAAAGTATTTCCATACTTGTTGAGGCATCAATGTTTTGTTCCAGGCACAAGGTCCAGGCTGCTGGAATAGCGAGTGGGTACAATATAGCCATGGTACTCCAACTTGATCCTGTAGAGAAAGCAATGAGGGCGGCAAGTACAAAAAGAATAGGAGGAATAAAATAGGCGGATACATGCTCTCCTAGCAAACCAGTAATGAAATCTGCTGTATGTAAAAGTTCAGTGATATCTGCAAGTGCCCACGCCAGGGTAAGAATGAGTAATGCCGGCAGCATGGTCTTGAAGCCGGTCATCATGTGATGCATGGTATCGAAAACGTTGATGATACGGTTACTTATGGTGATGACAATGGCCATTAACAGTCCGGATAGAGAGGCCCATAACAGAGCTATGTAAGAATCTGCATTGCCAATTAACAGGCCGATACGCATCATCAGGCTGTCGTCCCCCTCACTGAGTAGTGGTAATTTAGACCAGATTGATCCCCAATTTTCAGGAGTATTGGTCCACCCGGCTTCCAGTAACTGGGTGTAACTGCTTTGAAAACCAGTCGCGACAAGCCCCAAAATAGTGACCAGGATGACAGTTAAAACAGGAACAGCAGCATGCCACCACACCCTGGGAGCATTATTGACCGGCTCTAGGTCTTCCATGTCAGGCTCGTCTTCTGATTTGGTGCTAGCCGGAGATACCTGACCCGTATTTATGGCACGCTGTTCTGCCTTCCACATCGGACCAAAATCTTTTTGTGACCTGATGAGAATGAGAATGAAAATCAAGGCTAAAACCGGATAAAAGGAATACTTCAGGGAACTAATAAAAATGGAATAAGCGCTTAACCCCTGGTCGAAGGATTCTAGATTCATAATGCCGTTTTCTATATAACCCAGCTCGGCACCAATCCATGTGGTGATAAAGGCAATTGCAGAAACAGGTGCTGCTGTGCTATCGACGATATAGGCTAACTTTTCCCTGGAAATTCTAAATTTATCTGTAACCGGGCGCATCGTATTGCCCACGATAAGTGTGTTGGCGTAGTCATCAAAGAAAATGGCGATACCAAGTAGCCAGGTTACAAACTGGCTGGACTGTCGGTTTTTAGCATATCTTGAAAGGGCTTTGACCACTCCGGCCATACCGCCATTCTTGGAAATGATGGCCACCATGCCACCAATCATCAGTGAGAAAACGATAACGCTGAGATGTCCCGTGTTGTTCAGCGCGCGAATAATGTAATCACTGACTGTTTCCAACAGGCTGAGAAGGAATAGGAAGATATTGTCGACTCTCAAGCCACCAAGTATGATAGCACCGCTCCACACACCGGCAAAAAGAGCAAGATTCACTTCCTTAATCAGCAGGGCCAACAAAATGGCGATTAATGGGGGAACAATTGATGTCCAGAGAGGAATGGCTATTACACGATGTCCGGATGATTTAACAGACACATGGACCAGTTGCTTGTTTCGGTTTTCCTCATTGCCATACACAAAAAGTTGCCCTTTCCGATCAACATCGATGGGGTAGCGCACCATTCCTTCGAGCACGTCGGCCTGGTTTTTTTCGTTGTTTAGATAAAAAGTGACTTGTTTCTGCCCAGAGAAACGATCATCTTTGATCATTAAGTAATCCTGTTCTCGATCTGTTGCTGCCTGAAAGCCAGCCGAGCTTGCTGACACGGAATCGGAAGAGATTAAGATTGCCAGGAAGATGATCAGTGTGGTAAAAAATTGTGTATGATTGCCCATATCTATTGCTGTAAAATTGAAATCAATGGTTGCTTTGATCTCATCAAATTTAACAAATGGCAATAGATAGCAAGAACAAGTTTCCTATTTGAGTGAATTGCAATGGGTTTCTTTCAATAGGATTTTATTTTATCACCGTTGCAAAGCCGTACATTTCATTTCAATTTTTTTATGATTGGATACTTTTAAAAACCTACAGAATTTTAAATGGACAGTTCACTTTGTCGAATCAAGGATATTCAGCTTGCCTGGTCATAGTGTAGGCTTACCAAAAAATAAGACAGTTTAAAAATGAATAAATTTAAGCTGTATGAAGAAATCAAGATTTAGTGAGAGTCAGATTATCAAGGCGATCAAGGAAAATGAGGCTGGCCGTAGTGTTGAAGAGATCAGCCGCGAGCTGGGCATTGCAAAAGGTACATTTTATTCCTGGCGGCGTAAATATGGCGGCATGGAAGTCAGTCATATGAAGCGCTTAAAAGAGCTAGAAGAGGAGAATCGTAAGCTCAAACGGATGTATGCAGATCAAGCCCTGAAATTAGAGATGGCCAAAGAAGTAATCTCAAAAAAGTGGTAAGGCCTTCGGCTAAGAAAAGAGTGATTGGTAAGTTAAAAGAGCAATTCGGTTGCGCATTGGAGCTATGCTGTGATGTAGTCAGTTATAGTCGATCTAGTTGGTACTACAAGAGCCGTAAAGATGACACGGCGCTAATTAGTGCCTTGAGGGACTTAGCAGACGATCAACCGAACAGGGGTTTTGATAACTATTACAATCGCCTGAAGCGCGAGGGCCATACATGGAGCAGGAATAAAGTACTTAGGGTATATAGGGAGCTTGGTCTTGTACGACGTCCCAAGAGACGCAAAAGGCTTCCAGAGGAGCAAAGGAAGCCATTAAATGAGCCAGCTCAGCTCAATGAAGTATGGAGCATGGACTTTATGACAGATAGTTTAGAAGATGGAAGAGCAATTCGCGTGCTCAACATCATAGATGATTGCAATCGAGAGTGCTTGATGAGCAAATGCAGCATAAGCTACCCATCAGAACGGGTGATCAGAGAGCTGGAGATGTTAGCAGAGCAAGTGGGGTATCCAAAGCACATCCGAACCGATAATGGCCCAGAATTTCAAAGTAGGACATACAAAGCATGGTGCCAGTCAAAAGGAATACAAGTAGTGTATTCAGAACCAGGTAAGCCTATGCAAAATGGATATGTAGAGAGATTCAACAGAACGTTTAGGGAAGATGTGCTGGATGCATATCTTTTCAATAGTATAAGTCAGGTCAATGTCATAGCAGAAAAGTGGAAAGAGGAATACAATAATAAGCACCCGCATAAATCGCTGGGAAGAATGAGTCCCAGAGAGTATCGGAAGCGAACCACCTTTTCTTCAGCCTCGAGGCTGAAGAAAAGGTCTTATTTGTTAACTTAAGGACTGTCTTAATAATAGTAAGTCTTCAATAAGGCTTATTTACCTCACTCTCAATCACTTTCTCAAATACATCCTGATAGGAATAATCTGAATAATTATCTATCAGTCGATAAAAGCCGAAGCCGTAAATGCCAAAACTATCCCTTAGATTTGAAGGTAAAGAATCCGATAACCGGCAAGCTGCATCCTCAACTACATAAAATGAACTGGATCTATCGTATCCACTGGCATCATCGAGCTGTGTATAGCATTGAGAATTTGCTTGAAGAAATGA
>DATFJT010000238.1:0-3876 GCA_035269065.1 Saprospiraceae bacterium
CCTGTGGAATGACTTCGTCAATGCTGCGCATTATTCCACGGGGCAAGCAATCTCAAGCTCTCCTTACCGTATTTTTTCTCAGCAACCCCCTCACCATAAAATAGCTGAATTCTTCCCGGAGAATCTGCTGGGCGGTTTTAAACCTTTTGTGTTCCATCGGTATCCGCTGTAAATGCTTCGGCACAGGATCATTTTTCAGACCCGCAGTGCCAAAACTCCAATCAATTTTCATTTCCCGTTCCAGCCAATTGAAAAATTCATATGGAACCCTATCATCGGTGAAGGGAAAAGAAAAACTCCTGTAGGACAGGTTCAGGCGGCTTTGTAAAATTTCAAAACTCTTGCGCGTATTCAATCTTCTCACCTGCTCGGTCATTTCTCCATAAGCCTGGTGATGACAGCCGTGTGATCCAATCACAAAACCTTTCTGCTCGAGCTCTTTCAGTTCCGCCCAGTTCATGTAGGGCTTATTCTCATGCAAAAATTCTTCAAAAGATATATTGAGCGCTTCAGCAACAGCATTACGCATTTCTTCCTCGAAAAAACCCAGGTTCAGCAATCGATCTTTTAACTCCTTCACCGGGCACTCGAGGATATCAGCCAACTTGGAGCCCAGGGCTTTGTTCTTTTTAGACGTCCATTGATGGTATAGCAGGACATTCTTATACCGGTAAAACAAAGCTTTATTGTCTACAAAATCAGTATTGACATAAAAGGCGGCAGGAATGCCCTTTCTCAGGAGTATCGGGGCGATGGTTTCGTAGCAGGAACGCAAACCATCATCGAAACTCAGAAAAAAGCCGGTGGTTTCTCTTTGCTTTCCATTTCTCAGATAAGTAACCAATGCTTCAGGTGAAAGTGGTTCATAATGTCGAAGCAACGCATCGAGATGATTCTCAAACTGCTCTGGTGTCATCACGGCATACAGTCCTTCTAAAAAAGCAGGTGTCTTTTCGTATATACCATGATAGAAAGGAAAAACAAGATTTTGCCCGCTCCATTTCACCCAATTCTCAAGGGGCATCCATTGAAGTAAACCCGCCAAGGTAGGCTTGATCAAGTTCCTGGGATGGTTCATAGTTCTATCCGATGCCAACGTTCTGAAGTAATGTACCAAATTGACACAATGAGTGTCAAAAGCCAATAGATGATTTCTACAGACCATGCCCAGACAAGGCTCAATTGCCAATGATTGACAACAGAGTAAATAAGTACTGTATAGATGACGGCATTCACAAGTTGAACCCACAATCCAAAACGCGTGGCACCAGTACCTGTTAAGCCATTGAAGAATACACTGGCTACGGCCATAAAAAAGAGAATGACTCCGACCACAACTAAAACCGGCTTCGCATCATCAATGAGTCCGGGAGAGGCAGAGCCCAGCAGCGGATACAAGAAAAAATGGGGAAATAGCAGGACTGGAAGTGCGAAGAGGAGGACACTCCAGAGTGCCAAACGCCCGGTCTTCCAAATTAATGGAAGAATATCAGATTTTCGCCCTTCACCAATATAGCTGCTGACCAATGTATTGATCGCACTGGAGTAACCCCAAACCGGTATACTCAGGCAGAGGTAGACCATTCTGGCCAAATTGGAAATGGCCAAAGCATGTGCACCGATGTTTTCCACGATAGAAAAGAAAATGAACCAACTGCCCAACCCTACAAGCAAATGAACTACAATGGGCATACTTAGTTTGATCTGGCTGAGAAAAATGCCCCAATCAAAGCCCCTCCAGGTCATGAGTTGTAATGGCTTCAGTTCCTTGTCCCAAAGCATATATAGAACAAAGGCCACAAAGGCCACAATTTCTGACAAGGTACTGGCAAGTCCTGCCCCGGCTATTCCCATTTGGGGCAGATCAAATTTGCCAAAGATCAAACTGTAGTTGAAGAAAATATTCACTGTGGCCAGGATGACTGTATCGACGAGAATGAATTTTGTTCTTGCAAGACCAGTGTAGAAACTGACCAATGCAATACCCAAATAACCAAACCAAATGCCCCAAATACGCCATTGTATATAATTGAGGCTTCTTTCCATAATGTTCTCGGATTGAACAAACCAGGAAAATATGTACCCGGCATAATTGTACACAAGGAAGAAAAGCAAGGTAGAAAGTAGCAATTCAAGGATGAGGGAAGTTTGAAAATGCCGGCGCACCCCCTGGGAATCCCCCTTGCCCTGCATACGCGCCACAAAGATTTGCGCCCCCTTGCTGAATCCGTAACCAATAGCTGCAATGATCAGGTAAAACACCCCCACAAATCCAATGGCTGCAAAATCTACCTCACTCACATAATATAGAAAGACACTATCCGTCAGGGCCACTACGTTTTGGGCAGCGGATCCCAGCATGATAGGCGCACTGATGGCCAGGATGCGCTTGTACGAGATCAGTGATTTTATTTGAGCAATCTTTCTTTGCATGCGGACAATGCCTTCTCAAACAAAGAAAAGAAGAATCGGGATGATCCATTGAAACGGAACACACTAATTTACAAAATACCTATCTTCAGGAATCAGCTGGCGAAGCAGTAGCTATACTTTGTACGTTATTTCAATACATTTTTTGCAGCGACCCCTTAACAACACCTTATGATCAGGAAAATTTTCAATAGGCCGTTATTCTTTGCTATTATTCTCTTAAGCTACTTTAACCTCTCGACATGGGCCCAGGTAATATCAGAAAAACCCCTGGCCATTTGCAACTGCCAATTGACATTTGCTTATAACTCGGATTGTCAGCTAATTGTCAAAGCTGAGGACATTGACGCTGGCAGCTATTCCCCTGGTGGAGAAGATCTCACTCTGGAGATATTTGACTACTACCGTGAACCGCAGGAAGAAATTCTTTATGAAGAAGCCTGTTATGGTATAGACCTTCGGTGGATTTACCTCATTGTCACTTCAGAAAGTGGGCTGTCTGACACCTGTAGATCGCTGGTTGAGCTCCAAAGAGGAAGCTGTACAGAAGGCATAAGTTACTTTTGTGATCCCTGTTTTTCATGTGGCCTCATTTCGGGGTCTTTCTACACGCCTACGGGTATTCCCATTAATGTAGTCGATGTTTACTTTAATGGCCACAACGAACGCTTCAACCAGCATTTTTGCTACTCCCACGAATTCTCAAATTATTATTTTCCTGATTTGATTGTAGAACCCCAAAAAGAAGATGATATCCAAAGAGGCCTGAGTGTATTGGATATGGTGTTGATTCGGGCTGCCCATTTGGAAAAAGTTGAGCTGAGCCATTTTCAAAAAATTGCAGGGGACATTAGTGATAGTGAAAGAGTAAGCCTGCTAGATGCCATTGAATTAAAACAGGTCCTGCTTTATGGATTGGAAGAATTCTCCCAATCCCCGGTCTGGCGTTTCATTCCGGCCAACCACGAATTTGGCGCTGACACCTGGGAGCGACCAATACCGAATATTTATGAAATAGATTACGAATCACACCAAAACAGCTTTGATTTTATTGGTGTAAAAATGGGGGACGTTTCCGGTGACTCCTGGGGCAGGTCGCATGCCAGGAGTACTGAGAAATACGTCATCCACACTGAAGATCGCTACCTGAGGGAAGGAGAGATTGCTGAGATACAATTTCATTCCCGATTAATAGATCAAATAAGCGGGTATCAATTCACCCTGGAATATGACCCCGATCAACTGGAGTTCATTGACATTGGCGGCTCAATAACACAGGCTGACCTCAATCTCAACAGAGTGAATGAAGGCCTGATTGGTGTTGTCATGCTTCAGGATCAGGACACAGAAGACCTCCTTTTTACGACGGAGTTCAAGGCAAGTCGAAATCTTCAATTGTCCCAAAACTTATCCCTCAATTCGACAATGATTCCCGCCCTCGCGTAC
>DATFJT010000239.1:0-5104 GCA_035269065.1 Saprospiraceae bacterium
CTCAGGGGCAGCAAGAAGACTGCTTGATCAGTGAATTTTGTTACTCCTTTGACGAATGCATTAATGATAGTACTTACCGCGTGCGCATATCATTCGCTGCACTTCAGGAAGGGCCGTGGCATATCTATGTTGATGGAGATTCCACTTTTTCAGTAGAAAGCAGTTCATTTTCAGAGACCCTGTTATTGAGCTCAGAAGAGCTACATACCATTTCTGTGGAGTGGGAAGCCTATCCGGATTGTTTTTCTCAATTGACGCTGCCTGCTATTTCCTGTCCCAGGGATAATTGTGATGATTGCAGAATCACTGATCTTTTTGCGGAGGCAGGTGAACCTGATGAGAATTGCGAGTTTTATGTGGATATTGAATTCAATGCAGAAACTACCTGTTCTGACAGTTTTTACGTACAGGTCAACGGAATTGGGTTTGGGACCTATGCCTACGGAGAGCTTTTTTATCGTTTAGGCCGGTTTAATACACTTCCAAGGGTACTTCTTATACATGTAACAGATACTGAAAATGGAGATTGTCAGGCCAGTTATTTATTACACTTGCCTGAGTGCGAGCAAGAAGAATGTAGAATATGGGACATGACCGTTGATGTAGGGGATATCATTGATGACTCTACTTTTTACATAACTGTTGATTTTAATCATCAGGGAACAAATCCGGCAGGATTTGATTTATATTGGGACAATCAATTTTACGGATTTTATAGTTACTCGGACTTGCCATTAACCATACTTGTTGAAACAAGGGGATTGGAATATGAATTTCTCAGGGTTTCGGATAATGATAACGAGGATTGTAATGGGGTCATAGAGTTTATGTCGCCTCTTTTCACCTCAAATGAAGAAGATGTCAGCTATCAAATGTTGGTTATTGATCCCATGCAAGTCAGAATTAAAGATAATACAGTCAAGCATATCGAATGGTATGACAGCCTGGGAAGACTACTAAAGTCATCAGTGGTAGATAGTGAAAAAGCTGTTTCTCATCCACCTATACAGTCCGAGGGAATATATTTCATTAGATGGAGGGATACCCGCGACAATCACTATAGCAGGAAAGTATTTCTTCGACCTTTATGATAATACCATCAAAATCAACCATGATGTAAGCGCTTGGCCTAAAGTGGTCAAGCTTTATTTTTCGTCTGTAGTCTTTTAGAAAGCCTTATATCCTGTAAGAATTCTTCTCGAATTTCCCTATAATTGCAAAAATCATCGCAGACAATGAATTTACACGAATACCAGGGAAAAGAATTGCTGAAATCATTCGGCGTAAAAATCCAGGAGGGCTACATAGCTCATAATATAAGTGAGGCAGTAGAAGCCTATGAAAAGTTACAGAAAGAATTTGATTCTGATTATGCCGTGATCAAAGCCCAGATCCACGCAGGAGGTCGCGGTAAAGGCGGTGGGGTTAAATTGGCCAAGAGTAAAGAAGAGCTCAAAGAGCACGCTGGGAATATTCTAGGTATGATGCTCAAGACACCTCAAACTCAGGGAGGTTTGGAAGGTCCGGGTAAATTGGTTAGAAAAATACTCATAGCTCAGGACGCCTATGCACCTGATTTCGATAAGTGCAATGAATTCTATGTATCTGTTCTGATGGATCGCGAACGCAAGCAGAACGTGATCATATACTCTACAGAAGGGGGAATGGATATTGAAGAAGTAGCAGAAAAAACACCTCATCTGGTTCATAAGGAATATATTCACCCGATGGCTGGTTTTCAGGGATTCCAGGCCAGGAAAATAGCCTTCAACCTCGGATTGTCAGGTAAAGCATTCAAAGAAATGGTGAAATTTGTCACCAATCTTTATACCGCATTTGTTGAGTCGGACGCAAGCTTGTTTGAAATCAATCCATGTATGCACAATGGTAGTACTGATGAGGTTTTGGCCGTGGATTGTAAGGTAACGCTTGATGATAATGCCCTTTTCAGACATCCTGACCTTGCAGAGATGCGCGATGTGGAGGAAGAGGATCCTACAGAAGTAGAAGCCAGGAATTACGGCCTCAATTTTGTGAACCTGGATGGGAATGTCGGTTGCATGGTGAATGGTGCCGGTTTGGCCATGGCCACGATGGATATGATCAAATTATCTGGAGGAGAGCCTGCTAATTTTCTTGATGTTGGGGGAACGGCGGATGCTGAAAGGGTAGAAAAAGCATTCAAGATCATCATGGGAGACGATCGAGTTAAAGCTATTCTTATCAACATTTTTGGTGGCATTGTGCGCTGCGACCGCGTGGCCAAAGGTGTTGTAGAGTCTTACAAGAATATCGGTGACATCGATATTCCGATTATCGTTAGGCTTCAAGGCACAAATGCAGAGGAAGCCAAAAAGATCATTGATGAATCTGGATTAAAAGTGACCTCAGCCATCATTTTGAAGGAAGCTGCCGAGAAAGTGAAAGAGGCACTTTCTTAAGAATATATAGAAAAAGTAAAAGTTGAATCAGCCTGATATGTATTTATTGGGCTGTTTTTATATATGGAAGAAACTATTGGATTATATCAACTGAATCAGTACATCCAACAATCACTGGAACTCAATTTTTCTTCGGAGATATGGATAAAGTGTGAAATATCCAATGCCAAATCCTCCAGGGGGCATTTCTATTTTGACCTTGTTGAAAAGGATCCGCAGTCTAATAGAATATTAGCCAAATCTCAGGGAATCATATGGAAAACCAATGCCCGATATTTGGAGGACCATCACGGCATAGAAATCGACCACCTGATGGCGACAGATGCAGAGATGCGCCTGTTGGTCAACGTTGATTACCACGAAGTGTATGGACTCAAATTAATTGTCAGCGATTTAGATCCAAATTATAGTCTGGGTCAACTCGAGCTTCAGCGAAGGGAGACCATAGCCCAATTGAAGTCTGAGGGTTTATTGGATAAGAATGTTATGCGGCCAATGCCAAGTGTTCTTCAGAATGTGGCTGTAATCAGTTCCTCCAAGGCAGCTGGATTTATAGATTTCTCGAAAGAATTAAATGCCAATCCATATGGATATCACTTTACTGTGGATTTATTTGATGGTGCGGTTCAGGGTAATCGTGCGCCTGCAGACATAGCTAAGGCACTTAAAAAGATTGAAAAGAATCATAGTTCTTACGATGCAGTTATGGTTTTAAGAGGTGGCGGATCAAAATTAGACCTTGCGGCTTTTGATGACTATGAATTGTGTAGACAACTCGCCTGCTGTTCTTTACCTGTAATTACCGGAATTGGTCACGAAATAGATGTCAGTATTGCTGATTTGGTAGCACATACGCAGATGAAAACACCCACTGCAGCTGCGGGTTTCCTAATACAAAAAGCCGTTGATTACCAGGCAAAGATGCATGAAATGTACAACGAAAGCCTCATAGCAGCTGAGCGGCTATTAAATTATGAGCGACTGTCGCTTCACCAACTATGGAGTGATACACATGCCAGGGCCGTACAAGTGATTTCAATATCTCAAGTGCAGCTTGATCGAAGTATGGATAAAATTAGACAGGAACTAATTCTGCTTTTACAAAGGAAGCGCCAACAATGGGATAGTTGGCAACAAGAGTTGAGTTTACGGTCTCCTGATGCTATTTTGAATCAGGGATTCTCCATTGTTGAAAAGAATGGTAAAAGGGTACGCTCTGTCCATCAGATCGATGAAGGAGAGCTCTTTAAACTATTCCTCGCAGATGGTGATTTAACGGCTAAAAAAGTCAAGGATGAGTAAAAAGAAACTGGAGAACTACAATTACGATGAGTTGATGACATTGATGCAAAAAAACCTGGGACGGATCCGGGAATCTGATGTGCCTTTAGCTGAACTGACAGAGCTGATTGCACAATCCAAAAAAATATACGAACTGGCTACAGCCAAGCTACAAGGACTGGAAGATCAGGTAAATACTATTGTTGAAGAGAAAGACTGAGTTTATGATGTGCAGCATCTCAGCCTTTTCCTGATGCTAAATTACGCTTGACTTTCAGGGTACTTAATTCTTCCGTGGTATATGCTCTTAAGCGTCCTAAGGAAAGAATCTTTTATGATTTCCAACTCTTCAAAGCTGAGAGCAGATTCCTCAAATTGTCCCAGAGTAATCTTTGTACGCACAATTTTCTCTAGTAAATCCTCCAAATCCTGAATAGAAGGATCCTGAATGGCTTTAGCAGCCGCTTCAAGCGAGTCTGCCACCATAAGTAATGTTTCTTCTTTGCTTACTGGGGTTGGTCCGGGATAGGTGTATTGAGTAACATCGACCTTTTCATTTTCTTTCAGTGCCTTTTGATAGAAATATTCGACTCGGGTAGTACCATGATGGGTACGAATAAATCGCGTGATTACAGACGGTAGGCCCTTTTTACGAGCCAACTCTGCTCCCTTTATGACGTGATCAATGATGATTTTGGCGCTTTCCTCTGGGGCCAGGTCCTTATGGTAATTTGTTCCGTCAGAATTCTCAACAAAGTATTTGGCCTGATCCATCTTACCGATGTCATGATATAAAGCCGCTGTACGCACTAAGGATGCATTGGCGCCAATGGATTTTGCTGCTGCTTCAGAAAGATTGGCCACTTGTAAACTGTGCTGAAAAGTACCAGGAGCTCTAATGGCTAAATCTTTAAGAAGTGGTCTTTCCAGGTCAGCCAATTCACCCAATCGAACACTTGAGGTAAAACCAAATATGCGTTCAAATAGCGGTATGAAGGGATAAGCCAGTAAATTCAGAAAGGCGGAAACCAACAGCCATCCCCCACTCTGCCAATCCAACAAGGTAATGTCCCCCGTTTCTATTAGATTGAGCGTGAAATAAGTAAGCAGATACACCCCGGCAATGTAAGCCAGTGATTTGAAAAAACTCATCCAATTCTTGGGATTGAAGTCGGCTACAATAGCCACGATACCGGCCAAGAGTTGAATGACGGTAAATTCATACCCATAGGTGCTGAGCAAACTACTGATAATGACGACGAACAAAAAGGTAATAAAAGCGATGTGCTCGCCGAAGAAATTCTTGATAACGATAGGAACAATACAAAAAGGAAGAAGGTAAACACTTAGTATCTGCAACTCTTCAATGTAATAAACCAACC
>DATFJT010000240.1:0-3605 GCA_035269065.1 Saprospiraceae bacterium
TGGCCCGAATGGAAGATGAACGTGATGTATACGACGTATTCAAGCTTTGGTTCTCAGATGGAAATCAAGTATCTTTAAATTTAAATGCCTCGGATAAGGAGTATGAGAAAGAGTTGAATAAAGTGCCCGGTCTGAGAAACATGGCTGAAAAGGAGGCGCAAGAAGATGCTGAAATACCTTTTTTGATGGAATTACTGCTCTTTGGAATGTCCTTTTTTGAAATTATCGAGTTGGCCCAGGAAAGCACAAGTTTCACCGCTTACGATCCCTTGTCGGGTGCGTTAAACGATATCTAAAATACCGCACATGTTGTATACAATCAATCCTGAAAACCCACAGCAAAGAAAAGTGGACCAGGTAGTCGACGTTTTAAAAAAGGATGGTGTCGTGATTTATCCCAGTGATACCATTTATGCATTGGGTTGTAGTATTTATTCTTCAAAAGGCCTGGAAAGGGTCTGCCGCATTCGGGGCATTAAGCCAAAGGAAGCCAATTTTTCCTTTATCTGTAAGGATATTAGCGAGGTGTCCGAATTCACCAGACCCATTCCCAATCCGCACTTCAAGTTGATGAAACGACTAACCCCGGGACCCTATACTTTTATCCTCAATGCGAACAACACCCTGCCGAAGCTTTTTCAAAACAAGAAAAAGACCATAGGAATACGCATTCAAAATACCCCCGTGGTACATCAATTGCTCGAAGGTCTGGGACACCCGCTGCTGTCAGCTTCCTTGCGCAATGACGATGAAATCACGGAATACTATACAGATGCATCTGTCATCTATGATGATTTCAATAAACTGGTGGACGTGGTCATTGACGGCGGGGCAGGAGAGAATATCCCCTCTACGGTAATCGATTTGACCGGTGACGAACCAGTTGTCCTGAGAGAAGGACTTGGGACAATTGAATGGTAAAAAATATTTACCTTGGCGCTTCGTTATGGAAATGTTTGCGGCAGAAACCTATGGCAGCAAGTCTTTTGTTTCAGCCAAGCAGGCATGGTTGATTTTCGGAGGCCAAGACCAAAACTATGAAAACAAACTTTACTATTTCCGCTCTGTATTCAGACGCAGGGCCCTTAAAGATTGTCTTAAAATTCCTTCTTCTGGGCATTTTTGCCATGTCTGGGTTGTCACTTCAGGCACAGGAGGAGACAGGCACGATTCGTGGAACAGTTTACGATGGAGAATCCGGTGAGCCGGTACTCTATGCCAGTGTCCTGGTTGAAGGTACGGACATAGGTGCTGTTACAGATGTGAATGGCTTTTTTACCATTTCAAATGTGCCTGCAGGCAAGCAAATCCTGCAGATTCGCTATGTCGGATATCAGAATCTGACCGCTAATGTCGACGTACAGGCGGGGAGAAATAGTTACGAGAAATATTATCTGCAGTCATCGGGCCTTGAACTGGAGACAGTAAATGTTACGGGGAAAAAGCAAGTAGCACAAACGGAGGTATCCATTTCAAAGTTAACCGTCAGCAGCGAGGAATTGCAATTATTACCATCCACAGGAGGAGATGCTGATATTGCGCAGTACTTACCTGTTCTGCCTGGTATCGTCTTCACCGGTGACCAGGGTGGACAGCTTTTCATACGCGGAGGTACGCCTATTCAAAATAAGATCTTGCTGGATGGGATGATTATCTACAACCCTTTTCACTCTATCGGGTTTTTCTCTGTTTTCGAAACTGAAACAGTCAAGAGCATTGACGTTTACACCGCTGGTTTTGGTGCTGAATATGGAAGTAGAACTTCAGCCATCGTAGATATAAAAACAAGGGACGGGAATCCCAGCGAGCTTAGTGGTTTGGTTTCCGCCAACCCTTTCCAGGCCAAACTTCTCCTGGAAGGTCCGATTATACCGCTTGACCAGAATAGCGGGAGAAGTATTTCTTACATGTTGACAGGTAAGCGGTCTCTTATTGACCAAACTTCAGAAACCCTATATCCTTACGCAACTGAGGACGGAGAATTGCCCTTCTTTCACCAGGATATTTACGGGAAAATCTCCATGGCGGGTGGAAACGGTAGCCAGGTAGATTTCTTTGGGTTCAACTTTCAGGATGAAGTGGACTTTCAGGATATTGCCAGACTGGATTGGAACAGCTCTGGTGGTGGGTTGAACTTCTCCATCATTCCTCAGGCCAACAACATGGTCATCAACGGTAAATTCAACCTGTCTGGTTACGATATAGGCATTGATGAAGGTGATGGGCAAAATCGTGAAAGCTCTATTAATGGCTACGAAGTCGGCTTGAATTTCAGCTACTTTGGCAACAACAAGCAATTCAACTATGGATTTGACTTGTCCGGATTCAATACAGTTTTTGATTTCACTAATTTCAGAGGCATTCGCTTCAGTGAAGAGCAGAATACGACAGAAATCGGAGCCTTTGCCTCCTACCGACAAGTTATCGGGCCACTCGTCATAGAGCCGGGTGTACGTTTTATGTATTACAACGCTCAGGGCGCGGGCAGGGTAGAACCCAGGTTTGGCATGAAATACAATGTTACGGACAACATCAGACTGAAGGCCGGTGGTGGCCTGTATAGCCAAAACTTCCTGGCAACCGTCAATGACCGGGATGTGGTCAACTTATTCTACGGGTTTCTCACAGGACCTGAGCAGGAACTTTCTGATCCGGAAACCGGAGAGCCATTACCTAATAATCTGCAATTGTCCCAGCATGCCGTTGCAGGATTAGAATTTGATTTAGGACCGAGTACTACAGTCAACGCAGAGGCATTTATTAAGGATTTTAGCCAGATCATCAATTTAAACAGAAGTAAACTGGAGATTACCGACCCGGATTACATTACGGAGACGGGCGATGCCCGCGGATTCGATGTCAGCCTCAAATACGATAAAAACAGGTGGTACCTGTGGACGACCTACTCCTACACCAAGGTCATTCGGGACGATGGCAACCAGGTATATCCCACTAACTTCGACAGAAGACACAATGCCAACGTACTTTTGAGCTATGAGACCGGGGAACAAAGGCAATGGGAGTTCAGTGGAAGATGGAACGTCGGTTCTGGCTTCCCTTTCACGCTCACGCAGGGTTTTTATGGCAATGAGCAGTATGACAACGGGGTCAACACGGATGTCACGAACGAAAATCCAGGCTTGGGTATCGTCTATGATGAGGCTATTAATGGTGGTAGATTGCCTTACTACCACAGATTGGACTTAACAGTTAAGCGCAGGTTCAGTTTCACAGAGGATATCAACCTGGAGATAATCGCCAGTGTGAGTAACCTCTATGACAGAAATAATATCTTCTATTTTGATCGCGTAGAGTTCGAACGAGTAGATCAGTTGCCCATTCTGCCGAGTTTAGGAGCCGTGCTCAGATTTTAAGGGGCACACGCTTCTAATTGAATGCTTACTTGCTCAGGGCTGATGAAATAGTCCGGCTGATCGTAGAAGCTGCGCATCATGTAGTTCATGAGATTCGCCATTTCAACGGGATTGATGTCCTGAATTCCGGCCATGATTTGGTTGTATGATACGCCGTTCACCTCAATAGGGCCTTCGATGCCATATCTGATAATACAGGGTAGTTCTTCCTGGTGGTCAATAAAATAGTCA
>DATFJT010000241.1:0-4093 GCA_035269065.1 Saprospiraceae bacterium
TTAAGCGACAAGAATATCGTCTTTTGAAATATTTTTACCTGAAGGAAACTTCCATGAATCCGCTTCCTTCGTGGCTTTACACAAAAGGCTTACAAAAATTCCATGGCCAGCTGGCTTCGCAGCTTCTTGTTGTACTCTTCCAACAACCAATTTTTGTAGTTTTTCGTACTGTTGCTAATGCAGTAGCAATAATGGCGTACGCGGTCGATGACGTCTTCTTCCAACAGTCGGACTAATTCGTAGGCCTCTTCCAGGGTGTCGCTGTTTTCTATACACATTTTGATGTGTTGATCCATGGATCGTTCCAATACGATTTGTGGCCGTTCGCCTTGCTTTGTAGCCTTTTCGTATTCTTCTTTGACATTAAAATCAATGACTTCTGTTTTAGAGAACTGCTCCCTGATATCATCCGGCATGGTATAAACAAAACGTCGTTCAATTTCATCGTCTGAAATGAGCGTCTCGAGGTATTTCCGCGGGTTTTTGAAAATGCGTTGCCAATCCAGTTCATCTGACCACAGCCCAAATCTGGCGACATTGTTTCCCAGGTCCATGATATCAAAACGGTCTTTGGTCTCGGTGATACGCGATCCGCGACCAATCATCTGGTAATATAGAGTCGGAGAACGCGTTGCCCGGTTGAGAATGACTACTTCTACAGTAGGTTCGTCAAAGCCTGTGGTGAGAATCCCGACAGAAGTGAGAATGGCTTCAGGTGTTTCATGGAACCATTTGAGAATGGCTTTACGCTCTTTTTTAGGTGTTTTACTATCTACGTGTTTAATGTCATAACCAGCAGCAGCAAAGTTAAGATAGACCCGTTTCGAAGTTTTAATACCATTGTTAAAGATGAGGGTCTTTTTGCCTTTCGCCCTTTCGCTGTAGGCCTGCAGCAATTTGCTCTGCATACCCTCGGTCGAATACAGCATATCTGAAGAGCGAACAGTATAATCACCGTTGGCGCCTATTTTAAGGGTGCCTAGCCCGACATGATAAGTGTAGGTGGTCGCCTGGGCGAGAAACCCCATATCAACCAATGATTTTATGGGGTGTCCAACGAGTAGTTTCCCATAAATATCATTCATGGGTTTGTTAACATTGGAACTCAGTGGCGTCGCAGTGACACCCAGGATAAAACAATCTTTAAAAAATTTGAAAAGCTTCCTGAATGAGTTGTAGTGGGCTTCATCGATGATGACCAGCCCTACTTCTTCGAACTTGATGGCCTCTTCGTTCAGTCGGTTGTTGAGGGTTTCCACCATGGCGACAAAGCACTGATATTCGTCCTGATCCGGCAATGATTTTATTTCACTGTCGATCACTTTATTTTTCACTTTGAACTCTGCCAACATTTTAGAGGTCTGTCTCAGAAGTTCAATGCGGTGCGTCAGTATGACCACCTTTTTCTGCTTTTCGTTGATGTATTTACGTGCAATTTCAGAGAAAATGACCGTTTTACCACCACCGGTTGGCAACTGATAAAGCAAATTAAAATCGTCTGATTCCTCACTAATAGCCTTGAAAATACGGCTCAGGTCTTCTTTCTGATAATCGTAGAGTGTTTTACCCGGTTTTTTAGAAGGTTTCTCATTTTCTTTTGCTGTTGAGCCGGACTCCATAGAGGATTCTTTTTCCATTATAAAATGACTGTCAGGTAATTGTTCACTCCAAAAAAGTGAAGGGCAAAGATAAAAAGAAGACGAGCTTAGTCGAAGAATGTCGCTCAATATTCTCCTCGCAAAATTTAAAAGAGAAACCAGCCGCCCACATTACAACAAAAGACCTTCCATTTTCATTTTGAATAGTCTATATGGTACAAGAGGAGCAGCAACAGGACTGGAAAGCATGGATTACCCTGGCGATATTGGCGCTGGTGTGGGGAAGTTCCTTCATTCTCATAAAAAAAACGCTGGTCACTTACAATGCTGTTGAGACGGGATCCCTAAGGATTTTTATTGCTTTTCTCGGGCTGAGTCCCTTGCTGATGCGCCAGATCAAGAAGATTCCATGGCATAAGTGGAAGTATTTATTGATTGTTTGTCTTGCAGGTACTGGGTTTCCTGTTTTCCTATTTGCCAATGCCCAAACGGTATTGCCGAGTTCGCTCACGGGAATACTCAATAGTACCGTACCTATTTTTACATTATTGTTGGGGCTGTTGGTATTTCGTGTGCCGATGAGAACCAATGCCGTCATTGGTGTTCTTGTTGGATTTGCAGGGGCTACGCTCATATTGACAGGTGGGGACCAGGGTATTGCGGTCGATAAGAATGCCCTGTATGGTGTATTGGTATTATTGGCAGCCTTCTGTTATGCTACGAGCATGAATACCATCAAACGACATTTGAATGAGGTGGATTCTATATCGATCGCTTCCAGTACTTTTCTCCTGTTGGGTCCCTTGACAGGAATCTATCTTTTCGGCTTTTCTGAGGTACCCACCAAAACGATAGAAGTACAGGGCGCCTGGAGGTCACTGGCTGCTGTCTCGTTACTGGCCATTGTGGGTACCTTTTTGGCGAAGATTATTTTTTTCAAGTTGGTACAGCGGACAGATGCTGTATTTTCATCTATGGTGACTTATATGATTCCGATTGTCGCCTTGTTTTGGGGCTGGCTTGATGGGGAGCAGATTGTTTGGTTGCATTTATTGGGTATGGCCCTCATTTTGATGGCGGTTTATCTTGTGAGAAAGCGGCAAAGAAAGAAAACACAGAAGGTGCAACCAGGACAAGAAGTTGCTCCAGCCAATAATTGACTCAGAATTTCAGTGTGAAACCGACGCCCCCTGAGTTCAACCCGAATTCCAGCCGTGTTTCTTGAGCGCTCGTCGACAGGGAGGAATTGTAATGATAGAGAAATTCCGTACGCAAATTGGGTGCCCGGATAGCGGCAACGCTCCAGGTCAGCAGGCTAACTGCAGCTGTTGAAACCGAAATCATGACGAAGCCCAACAAAGGCCCATACGTGAGTGCCAGTAACATGGTTGGTATTGATACATGAGGAGAAAAAACGAGGTAAATGGACCCAATACTCAACCCAGAAGAGGCAGCAGATAGCAGAAAAGAATTGCCAGATACCTGCCTGATATACGCCCATTTTTTAAGGCGATCAAACTCTGCCTGAAGTGTGGGATCCAGATTTAGTTTATGACCTAAGGCGTCGAGTTCAGACTCTTTTCCGTCCAGGAAATAAGCGCCCTTCAAATAGCTGAGTTCCTGGGCTTCAGCGCTCCCCAAAAAACCGGTCAAAAAGAAATTCAAAAGCAGGAGGTGAACGTACTGTTGCATGGTCTGCGTGATTTACTCAAAATACGCAGCCCCTGAATGTCAGGTTGCTTTTCAAGACAAACCAACATTTAATGACAAACGAAATAGGGGGCGTACAATTATAGAAAGTGCCTAAGTTAATATCTGGTACTTACTACACTTGTATCTATTGGTCACCTAGGCATTAGAATCCGCCCATTGTCAGCACCTCAGATATTCGTTTTACCCGGATGACAGAGATTGCTGTTTTGAAAGAATCGGTTTGGTGTAGCCTGCAGGTAGTAAAGAGGCAGATGGGACGAAAATATGGGATAGGCAACAAAACGGAATGTTGATTGGCAGTCGAAAATTCAAGAAGTCCATTGTTTTCTGAGGCTCGCTGTCTGACTTTTTTTGTCATCTCCTTTTACCACGACATTGAAATTAAAGAGATAATACTGTAAATTAAAGGTATCACATAGGATAAATCACCTAATGCGCCTTTATTCAATTACATCAAATATTCGTTTTACTTTTTGCCTTCTGCTCCTTTGTGGGCCTTTTTTCTCGTGGGCACAATTCTGCGGCACAGAACAATACCATCGCTATTTAAGTGAGAAATATTTGATTGAAGATCAGGAAATAGAGAAGGAATATCGACAGCACCAAATCTCACGAAGACATAAAATAAACAGCCCGCAAGTCATACCGGTAGTCGTGCACATCATTCATCAAAATGGACCTGACAATATCCCTGAAAGCAGAATAAATACAGAAATAGAACGCTTAAATGATATTTTCAGCAATAGTGTTCAATACTATGATGCACAAGGGAACGATACGAA
>DATFJT010000242.1:0-16050 GCA_035269065.1 Saprospiraceae bacterium
CTCTCCAAGTGGTAAGTATATCTGGGACCAATCTGGCATTTACCTCGATACCATTGCTGCTGCTTCCGGGTGCGATACCCTTTTCACCGTCAACCTCACTATCCTGCCAGACATTCGAACAACTCTCAATGTCTCACAATGTGAACCCTATACCTCTCCAAGCGGCAAATACATTTGGGATCAGTCCGGTACTTATCTCGATACCGTCCCCGCTGCTTCCGGTTGTGATACCCTCCTTACCATCAACCTTACTATCCTGCCCGATATTCGAAGAAACCTCAGTGTCTCGCAGTGCGAACCATACACCTCTCCAAGCGGCAAATACACCTGGGATCAGTCCGGCACTTACTTAGATACCATTCCGGATCTATCGGGTTGTGATTCTCTTTTCACAATCGACCTCATAATTTTACCCACGAGGAGAAGCAATATTGCTGTATCTGAATGTGACCAATATATTTCTCCTAGTGGCAGATACGTTTGGAGTCAGTCGGGAATGTATTTAGATACCCTGGTCGCTACAAATGGCTGCGACTCTATTTTAACTATTGACCTGACTATTCTGCAGGAAAAAAGAAGCAATATCTCCGTCTCTCAGTGTGGGGCATACACTTCACCAAGTGGCCGATATATATGGGATCAATCGGGTAACTACCTCGATACGATCAATGCATCCAATGGCTGCGACTCTATCATTCTAATCAACCTAGAGGTATTCAATAATAGCAGAAGCAATCTGACCCTTTCCCGTTGTGAGAGCTATACCTCCCCGAGCGGTAACTATACATGGGATCAGTCTGGTATGTATATGGACACCATCGAAAATGCTGTGGGCTGTGATTCATTCATCAATATTGATTTGACCATTTTTGAAACTGGGTTTAGAGATTTATTTATTGCGCAGTGTTTGCCTTATACCTCCCCGAGCGGCAAATACATCTGGGATCAATCCGGTATTTACTTTGACACGATTCCTACCAATAACGGATGTGACTCAGTTCTTGAAATATCCCTGCAAATCATTGATTTCGATATTGCCTTGAGCTTTGACGGAGACAGCTTGTTGGCTGAAGAATATCCGGGCGCGGTATATAGTTGGATCGATTGTTCAGATTTTACACAGCTTTCCACCGGCTTTGACCCATGGTATGTACCAGGTATTTCCGGAGACTATGCTGTGCATGTCGAGTTTTTGGATTGCTCAGACACCTCTTCTTGTATAAGGGTAAATATCAGCTCAAGTGAAGAAATTCCCAAAAACCCTATAGTGCTATATCCCAATCCTTCTTCAAACAGAATATGTATGCTCAACGATTCTGCACAAACGCCCGAATACAGGGTACTGAATAAGTGGGGTAGGGTAGTTCTAAAAGGATCATCCAAATGTCTAGATGTATCTAACCTCACAAGTGGAGTCTACCAGATGGTTTTTGAAGATAACCTGGGAACTCTGCGTTTCGTTAAAATCGACTAAAACCTGATTGTCCCGAGCTTATGACCAGCCTACATTACATTTTAGTTTAATGCTAACACTGCTTCGGATGGTCATCACAAAATAATTCTCTATTTTCGACTTTGATTCTGGCCAGAACTGTAAGTCAATGTCTGAAAAAGTGTCCGAGAAAGAGAAGAATGAAATTTTTGAAGGGGAGTTCTTACCCCTAATAGATGATCTCTACAACTTTGCCTATCACCTCACCCTGGATGAGTTTCTCTCCGAGGATTTGGTACAGGAAACCTATTTCAAAGCCTATAAGTTCATATCTAGTTATCAAAAAGGAACTAACGCCAAAGCATGGTTGTTTAGAATCCTGAAGAACGAGTTTATTAATATTTATAGGAAAAAAGAACGCTCTCCGAACGAGGTGAGCTACAATGAAGGTGTGAGCTTTCAGGCAGAAGACAAAACTATTGCTGAATCGAGTTTCCTGGATCTTCGAGACGACATCTTTCAGAACATGCTCGGTGACGAAGTTTCCCTGGCTCTCAACTCATTACCTGTTGATTATAGGACTGTTATCGTATTGTGTGATTTACAAAATTTCAAATACGAAGAAATTGCCGATATTCTTGAAATACCCATTGGTACTGTCCGGTCTCGACTATACAGGGCTCGCAATGAGCTGAAAGAGAAACTCAAAACATATGCAAAAAGATTTGGATACAAAGACAAGCGCAAATAAGAAAACGCTGCCTCTGTTAACAAAACTTTTAATTTTTCTTATATTTGACAACAATTAGGATAGTCCTGTTGGATATGTTTTAAAAAAACAGCTATGAGGAATTTAGACGCTAATTCAATCAACCCGATTTACAATAATGAGCACCTGAGTAGCCTATTGGACAAAGAAAACAACCTGAAGTCCTTCCTAAAAGACAAAGTGGAGCAGAAAAAAGTATCTCCGCAAATCATTCGAAAAATCAAGAATAAGATCAAGGTTTCCACCTACTAACAGGGTCAATTTTTTCCCAGAAAAGCTTTGTTGCCCCCTTATTACGAGCATATTGCACTTGTTCGTATATTCGCCCCTATGCTTGATAAATTGAAATCACTCTACGATAAGTACTTGCTTGTAGAAGAGCAAATGTCGGATCCTTCTGTAATTAATGACCAGTCGCGGTATAGAAAATTGAGTAAGGAATATGCCGAACTCAAAAAAATTGCAGATAAGTACCACGAGTACAAAACCATCTTAGACAGAATTGAGGAGTCTTCTGATATCATCAGAAATGGAGAAGATCCGGATTTTGTTAGCATGGCAAAGGACGAACTGGAAACACTCAATCCCAAAAAAGAGGAGTTGGAAGAAGAAATTAAATATCTCCTCATTCCCAAAGATGTAGAAGACAGCAAGGACGTCATTTTTGAGATTCGCTCAGGTACCGGTGGTGACGAAGCCAGTATTTTTGCCGGGGACTTATATGACATGTATCGCCGGTATTTTGATGAGAAAGGCTGGAAGTCAGAAATCATCTCAGTTAATGAAGGGACTGTGGGTGGATATAACAAACTGGTCCTTCAAATATCAGGAGAAGATGTTTATTCCCATCTCAAATTTGAATCCGGCGCACACAGGGTTCAACGCATTCCGCAAACTGAAAGCCAGGGCCGCGTTCATACTTCTGCGGCAACAGTCGCTGTCATCCCTATCATGGAAATGGAGGACATTGATGTACAAAAGTCTGATTTAAAAATCGACACCTACAGAGCCAGTGGAGCCGGTGGTCAGCACGTAAACAAAACGGAGTCTGCGGTCAGGATTACCCATATACCCACCGGTATCGTATCAGAAAGCCAAGATGGACGTTCGCAATTGAAAAATAGAGATATAGCCATGCAACGTCTTCTTCAGAAAATAAGGCAAGAACAAAAAGAAAAACAAGCCTCTGAACTGGCCTCCACCAGGAGGTCACTAGTGGGTAGTGGTGACAGATCAGATAAGATTCGTACCTACAATTACCCTCAAAACAGGGTCACAGACCACAGGCTGGAGGGAGACAATAAAAATCACAGCCTCCAAAACATAGTGAATGGAGATCTCGATCCCATTATCGAAGCGCTGAGGTTCCTGGAAAACACTGAAAAACTCAAGGAAGTTGTGTAAGGCAGCTCTTGCAGCCCAAGAATTAATTCGGTAATTTCCAGTCATGGAAAATGAGCATCCATTAACCTCAGCACCTGTACTTACCGAAACCAGTGTGCAAACATTGCGAAATCGCATAGCTGGATCATTTCATCTCGACAATATTCACAAAAGTCTTTACGCTACTGACGCATCCGTATATAAGGAGGTACCTCTGGGCGTTGTTTTTCCAAAACATGAAACTGACCTGGTATCTATCAATACATGGGCTCAAGAAAATGAGATTCCCCTCATTCCAAGGGCTGGGGGAACAAGCCTAGCCGGACAGGTTGTAGGAGATGGGCTTGTTGTAGACTGCTCGAAGCACATGACAAGCATTGTTGAATTCAATAAAGAAGAAAAATGGATCATCGTAGAGCCAGGTGTCATTCGCGACGACCTTAATGCCTGGCTCAGGAAATACCATCTTTTTTTTGGTCCCAATACCTCCACTTCCAACAGGTGTACCATCGGTGGGATGGTTGGCAACAACTCCTCAGGAACCACCTCCATTAAATACGGTGTTACCCGAGACCACGTCCTGGAACTTTGGGGTGTCTTGCCGGGAGGAGAAAAATGTCATTTTCACAAACTGGAGGCAAAAGATTTTCAGGCTGCAGCAAGGTCAAATCAGCCGGAAGCCCCAATTTATAAAGCTATCCAGACATTGAGCCAGGAGCAAAAGCTCAAAGAGGCCATTGCTGAGGAATACCCCAAAAAGAGCATACATAGGAGAAATACAGGCTATGCATTGGACAGCCTCATGAATCAGTATCCTTTTGACTCCGGCGCTTCAGGACTGAATTTGTGTCCCCTCCTCTGCGGCTCAGAAGGAACACTAATGATGCTTTCCCGTATCAAGCTGAGGCTGCATCCCCTTCCTCCGTCGGAAGTTGCATTGCTCTGCCTGCATTTTGATTCGCTTTCCCAGTCCCTGAAGGGAACTGTAGTAGCTATGAAAGAAGCGCTTTATGCCTGTGAGTTGATGGACCAATTCATCATGGATGCAGCCGCGCAAAATCGGAGACAGCGTAAAAACAGTTTCTTTATTGAAGGCCATCCAAAGGCGGTGCTGTGCCTGGAAATACGCAAGAATAAAGCAGCGTTGCTCGATGACGAAATCGTGCGCCTCCTTCAACAGTTGCCCGGCTCTACAGGAGCTTACCATATTTCCGTAGTGAGAGGAGAAAAAGTAAAGCGCGTCTGGGAATACCGAAAAGCAGGCTTGGGTGTCTTGTCCAATATTCCCGGCGAAGCCAAACCTGTTGCCTGCGTGGAAGATACTGCGGTAGATCTGAATGATCTGCCAGCCTTTGTCAAGGAGATGCAGGGTATTTTCCATAGCCATCAGCAACAAGCCGTGTTTTATGCCCATGCAGGAGCCGGGGAGTTGCATGTGCGACCCATTCTCAATCTGAAAACGCCTAAAGACCGTGTAGCATTTAAGGAAATCACCAGAGAAGTAGCCATTCTAACAAAAAAATACCAGGGCTCATTCAGCGGTGAACACGGCGACGGGCGAGTGAGAGCGGCTTTTCTAGACATCCTCTACGGACCAATAGTACTCTCAGCTTTCCGAAAAATTAAAACATCATTTGACCCGAATTACTTAATGAACCCCGGGAAAATACTGGACCCCAAGGATATTTTGGAAGACTTGCGGCATATACCCATGGAGACTGAAAAACTGGGTGATACCATGTACGACTTCGGTCCCGATGGTTACTTGGGTATGGTGGAGCGTTGTAATGGAAGTGGTGACTGCCGAAAATCTCCGGAACGCTATGGCGCTATGTGCCCAAGCTATCACGCCACGCGGGAAGAAAAAGATTCCACACGTGGACGAGCCAATACTCTCCGCAACTTCATTGAACTGGGCCTGGCTAATGAATCTTCCTGGAACCAAAGCGAAATTCGTGAGGTGTTGGACCTCTGTTTATCCTGTAAAGCCTGCACTTCTGAATGTCCATCCAATGTCAATATGACCCTGCTCAAATCAGAATACTTACACCATTACTATGCGTCCCATAAGCGCCCGATCAGGGATTACTTGTTCGCCTTTAATTACCAACTGCTTGGACGCTTGCAGGGATTGTCACCTCTTATCAACTTCGCACTCAACCGTATGCCCGGCCACGGCTGGATAAAAAAAATACTGGGTATTGCCACTGAGAGATCGATGCCCGAGCTCAAAGCCAATAAAGGCTTTTCTGATTACTCTGGCGATTCAACTCAAGATAAAAGTCTTGCCATTTTCGCCGATGAGTTTACGCGTTTGTATCAACCTGAGCTGCTCGAAAAATTTCTGCGCTTACTGGATCTGCTAGGTTACAGCTTTGAACTTGTCCGGAGCACAGAGAGTGGTCGGGCAGCTATGTCCAAGGGATTTTTGGATTATGCCAAGGGGTGCGCTGAGAAAAATGTCGACGTATTTTATCCACATGTGCTGGAGGGCAAAACTATTGTCGGCCTGGAGCCATCTGCTGTATTAAGTTTTAGAGAAGAGTACCCCAAGCTGGTGAAAAAGGAACTGGTTGACCAGGCAAATATGGTCTCAGAAAACACTTTTTGCTTTGAAGAATGGTTATTCCGTGAAATCCAGAGCGGAAATATTACGACAAATCAGTTTGATACCAACAACAGAAATATTTTCTATCACAGCCATTGTCATCAGAAGGCACTCTCTCAAACCGAAGAGGCGCTACTTGCACTTTCACTGCCCGATGGACATACCGTCCGGGAAATACCTTCGGGTTGCTGTGGTATGGCGGGAGCTTTTGGTTATGAACAGGAGCATTTTGCCGTAAGTGAGCAAATAGCCCACCTCAAATTGGTCCCTTTTATACGGAAAATTCCTGAAGATTCTCATATCGTCAGCTCCGGCTTTTCATGCAAACATCAAATAGCAGATTTCGCAGACAAAAAGATATGGCATCCAGCAGAATTGATGCTTGAATCCATAAAAAAAGAGATGCCCCTCGGATGAGGAACACCTCTGATTAGGTTTTTAAATTTATTCTTACGGCAGAAGTACTTCGTCTACAACATGTACTACACCATTGGTACCCTGAAGGTCGGTTGTGCTAATGTTAACCGTCTGATCACTTGAAGTTTCCAATGCTGCACCGCTCGTTAAATCAACGGTCAGGTCTCCACCTAAAGTCATCACAGTCTGGTCATCACTCAATTGGTCAGATTGTACATTGGCGCCAGAAACCACATGGTAATTCAAAACGGCCTCTAAAGTCGCTACCGGGATATCTCCCAACTCGTTCCAGTCCATATTGGAGTCCAATAAGTTCTGGAAAGCCTGATTCGTTGGAGCAAAAACCGTAAATGGCCCGTCTCCTGTCAAAGTACCCACGTAATCTGTGGTCAGATCTGCTCTTGTCAATGCCGCTTCTAGTGAAGAGAAATTCTCGTTATTCAAAACAAAATTCACAACATTCGGTGGCAACATGACCTCATCTATTATGTGAACGATGCCGTTGGTGGCCTCTACGTCTGTTGTCACCGGCTCAGCAGAACCATTGAACGCTACGCCTCCAGTCACATCGATTTGCAAAGTCAATTGCTCATCATTCGGTCCGGTGGCAGCAGTAGTAACATAACTATCGCTCAAATCTCCGGAGGCGACTTCCGCTCCCAATACGTGAAATAATAAGACTGTAGTTAATAGATCATTGTCAATATCATCAAGAGTCTCCCAATCCGGTCTGGAATCCAAAAGTGCCCCGAAAGCATCATTTGTCGGTGCAAATACAGTGAAAGGACCATTTCCTTCAAGTGTAGTCACTAAGTCTGCCTGGGTAAGCGCATCTACTAAAATACTCAAATCATCGTTGTTTTGAGCTGTTTCCACAATACTCAATACCTCAGGAGTCATGTCATCATCATCATCGTCGTCACTGCAAGAAACCAGTAACATTCCGCTCATCAAAAGCGCTGCGAAAATCCAAAATAGTTTGTTCATCATTCTGTATTATTTTTGTTTTAATCAGTTGTTAAAAGAATGTTTAAGCCTCTTTGTTCAATTATTATGCATAAAAGTTAAACGAGGTTGCCTGGCTAATGAATCTTTCTTCAAAAAATCAAAGAAAATTCGCATCAACTCAACTTTGTCAATATCATTTCCTTCACGGATCACCCTTATCCACCGCGATTCTGAGACTATATCAGATACTTAACACACGCCCTACTAATCGCATTTACATCAATCACTTTTTCTAACTACTTTTGCAGCCAAAATAGATTTGCATGGGTTTCAAGGAAGAATTGGCGCGTCGTCGCACCTTCGGTATCATCAGTCATCCAGATGCCGGAAAAACCACACTGACAGAAAAACTCCTACTCTTTGGTGGAGCCATTCAAACAGCTGGAGCAGTCAAATCGAATAAAATCAAGAAAACAGCCACTTCCGATTTCATGGAAATTGAAAAACAGCGGGGGATTTCTGTGGCTACCTCTGTTATGGGTTTTGAATATAGGGACCGACAGGTGAATATCCTGGACACTCCTGGTCACAAAGATTTTGCTGAAGATACTTATCGCACACTGACGGCCGTGGACAGCGCCATCGTAGTCATTGACGTAGCCAAGGGTGTTGAGGAACAAACGGAGAAACTCGCCAAGGTCTGTAAAATGCGCAATCACCCCATGCTTGTCTTTATCAACAAACTGGACCGCGAAGGGAAAGACGGCTTTGACCTGCTTGACGAGTTGGAACAAAAGCTCGGGCTGACAGTCGTTCCCTTGAGTTGGCCGATCGGTATGGGGCAGCGCTTTCAGGGGGTATATAACATTTATGAGAAAAACCTGGTCCTGTTCAATCCGCATGGCAAACAGGCCGAAGACGAATCCGTTGAGTTCGATGACATTGACGACCCTGAATTGGAAGAATTTATTGGTGAAGAAGCCGCTGAGGAACTGCGCGAGGAGTTGACCATGATTCGCGAAGTCTATCCTGCATTCGACAGGGACAAATACCTCAAAGGCGAGCAGTCACCAATATTTTTTGGTAGTGCCATCAATAATTTTGGTGTCAAAGAGCTTCTTGACTGCTTTGTTGAAATTGCCCCAGCACCAAGGCCCTGCCTGGCAGAAGAACGGCTAGTGGACCCGATGGAGGATCAGTTTAGTGGCTTTGTATTTAAAATTCACGCCAATATTGATCCCAGGCACCGAGATCGCATTGCATTCCTGAGGGTTTGCTCCGGGAAATTCGAGCGCAATGTATACTATGAACATCAGCGCCTCGACAGAAAGATAAAATTCCCTAACCCAACTGCTTTTATGGCCTCCAGGAAAGAATTATTGGAAGAAGCCTATCCCGGGGACATCGTAGGTTTATACGACTCCGGAAATTTCACCATTGGGGACACATTGACAGAGGGAGAAGAACTACATTTCAAGGGATTACCCAGTTTTTCTCCGGAGCAGTTTCGCTATGTCAACAACATGGACCCTATGAAAACCAAGCAGCTCAACAAGGGTCTTGAGCAACTGATGGAAGAGGGCGTTGCGCAAATGTTTACCAAAACAACCAACAACAGGAAAATTATCGGTACCGTGGGTGCCCTGCAGTTTGAAGTCATCCAATATCGCCTCAAGCACGAATACGGCGCTTCCTGCAACTACGAGCCTATGCGTCTCCATAAAGCCTGTTGGGTTAGCTCCGATAATAGTAAGGAATTAGATCTTTTTCTCAGACGGAGAAAAAACGATATGGCAAAAGACACCAAGGGAAGGGATGTCTTCCTTGCTGAATCTGCCTGGGCACTCAAAATGGCACAGGAGAACCACCCGGAAGTGGCGTTTCACTTTACAAGCGAATTCTAATACAGCTATTTACAATAATAAAACACGCGTGCTTTCAGAAATAACAAGTCTGCTTCTTTTGGGCTTTTGATAGATTAAAATCACCGTCGTTTCTTATTACCTTTGACATTCTAAAATGACTGCCATGGCGGATGCTACCGAAAACTTGAAAACCCTTGTTTCTCATTGTAAAGAGTACGGCTTTGTTTACCCATCCAGTGAAATCTACGATGGGCTCAGCGCTGTATACGATTACGGGCCATTGGGAACCGAACTGAAAAACAACATCAAAAACTACTGGTGGAAATCCATGGTGCATTTGCACGACAACATCGTTGGCCTGGATTCTGCCATCTTCATGCACCCCAAAACCTGGCAGGCATCCGGTCACGTCGATGCTTTCAATGACCCCATGATCGACAATAAAGACTCAAAAAAACGCTACAGGGCCGATGTATTGATTGAAGACTACATCTCAAGCAAACTTGAAAAGAAAATTGACAAAGAAATCAAGAAAGCTAAAAAGCGTTTTGGTGACGATTTCGATGAAGTGAAATTTCGTGCGGAGCATCCACGGGTGCAGAAATACCTCGGGCAAATCCAGGAAATCAGAGATAAAATGAATGAAGCCCTGCGTGATGACGACCTGGACGACCTGAAAGAGCTGATTGAAGAACTGGAGATTGCCTGTCCGGTCAGTGGAACGAGAAACTGGACGGAGGTGCGTCAGTTTAACCTGATGTTTTCGACTCAACTGGGTTCTGTGGCCGGCGCAGAAGGAAAATTATACCTTAGACCAGAAACAGCACAGGGTATTTTTGTCAATTACCTCAATGTCCAAAAAACCACCCGGCAAAAACTGCCTTTCGGTATCGCTCAGGTGGGCAAGGCTTTCAGAAATGAAATTGTCGCTCGGCAGTTTATTTTCCGAATGCGCGAGTTTGAGCAAATGGAAATGCAGTATTTCGTAAAGCCCGGAACAGAAATGGGTTGGTATGAGAAATGGAAGGCTTTCAGGATGCACTGGCATCGGTCCCTGGGCATTCCGGAATCATTTTACCGGTTCCACAACCATGAGAAATTGGCGCACTACGCCAATGCCGCCGCGGATATAGAATTCGATTTCCCTTTTGGATTCAAAGAGTTGGAGGGCGTACACTCCAGAACGGACTTTGATTTATCGCGACACGAGGAATTCAGTGGTAAAAACATCAAATACTACGATCACGAGGAAGACAAGAGTTATGTGCCTTACGTCGTGGAAACCTCCATCGGCCTGGACCGCATGTTCCTGGCTGTCCTGAGCCAGGCCCTGCAAACAGAAATGGTTCCCGACGCAGATGGCAACGAGTCCGAGCGTACTGTCCTGAAATTGGCGCCCTTCCTGGCTCCCTATCAGTGCGCCATACTGCCCCTGGTAAAAAACAAAGAAGAGTTGGTGCAAAAAGCCGAATCTGTTCATCGGCTATTGCGTGCTCAATTCAATTGTCAATACGATGAAAAAGACGCCATCGGTCGCAGGTACCGCCGTCAGGATGCTATTGGTACGCCCCTCTGCATCACTATCGACTTCGATACATTGGAAGACGATACCGTTACACTGCGCGACAGGGATAGCCTGGAGCAAATCCGCCTACCCATTTCCGAAGTCGCAAAAAGGATTGCTGAGAAAACCAATATGACTTCCGCCCTGGCGGATTTAGCAGAGCGTTTTGAGGGGTAAAGCTTCTAGCCTTTACTGATGAGCTGCTTGTTAAAAGGACGGGACATTGCGATTGGAGTCCAAAGACCTAAGTGCAGATAATTTGAAGGCTGCCTGCTCAAAAAACCATCAGCCTATGGTTTAAAAGCCCAACAAAGGCGTTTAAATCACTTTGTTAAGGAGTACAATTACATTCGTACCCATGAAGCATCAGACATATAAAAACACGCTCCCATTCATGATCATTCCACCAGGCCATTCCCCGAAAGAATCACTAATTTTGGTTACAACCCGACTTACAAAATTCTCAAGCTTACGCGTAACGGAGCCATCAGATGGAAGAGCTATTTGGGTTTTTTTATCTGCAGCTTTGAAAGGAAACTATGTGGCTCTAGAAGACAGTGGTAATGTTATTTGGCAAGCATACTAGCGAGACGTATTTCTAGGTTTCTTTGATGAAAGATATCTTAGAAATAAAGATTCACCAACAAGATTAGAAACCAATGTAGTGTAAGTCCTAATCTTGAATTTCTGTACAGCATGTGCGTTTACGAATAGCATGCGACATGCCGACCATAATAAGGAAAGAGTCCTTCGGGTACATTCCTTCTTCACCCCTCGCAACTATTAATTATCTTGTTGCGCCTCGTAACCAAAAAAGATATAATTTCAAATCTACGTCTCTTGTTTATTTCTGTTGGTTGCAATAAAGATGGAAGTCCTAGTCAAAGGAAAAGTTTCAATTAAATATTAACAATGAAATTTGAAGACTATAAATTAAATGATAAGGTAAAGCAAGCACTGAAAGAGCTTGGCTTCAAGAGAGCGACAGATATCCAGTACAAAACCATCTTTAACATACAGAATGGTGAAGACCTCATCGCCATTGCACATACAGGAACTGGTAAGACTGCTGCTTTCGCCATACCGATCATTGACATGGTCTTGTTTAAGAAGAATAAACAACGTCGTTACTCAGGTGTGCAGGCATTAGTCATGGTGCCCACACATGAGTTGGCCCTTCAAATAGAATCTGTGTTCAATCAGATCGCAAAATACACCGATGTAAAGACCATCTCCCTCATAGGCGGTGTGGATCAAGACCCTCAAATAGAAGCGCTGACAAAAGGTGTAGATATCATAATAGCGACACCTGGTCGCATGTTTGACTTAATCAGTCAAGGCCACTTTCAGACACACAGAATAGAAATATTAGTACTTGATGAAGCTGATCATATGCTGGAAATAGGATTTAAGGATGACATTATCGATATCCTGCAAAAGCTCCCGAAAAGAAGGCAAACACTTTTCTTTTCGGCGACCATTAATGGTCAAATCAAAAAAACAGCTTATAAAATCGTCAAACAAGGAGCTTTAAGAATACAGCTCTCTACGAAAAATCCTGTCGCGAAAAACATAGAACATTTTGTTCTTTTTGTCGATATGGACCACAAGCGATTCTTTCTGGAGCGTGTTATTAATGAGAACCCAGGCCAAAAGATTCTTGCATTCGTCAGAACAAAAGTAAGAGCCGAGCGCGTATCAAAAGCAATGGCAAGAGCCGATATTGCCTCACTCACTATTCATGGGGATAAATCTCAAGAAGAGCGAACAAAAGTCTTAGAGCAATTCAGGTCTGGGAATGTCAACCTGCTCATCGGAACAGATGTTTCAGCAAGAGGCATCGACATCCCTGACATTAGTATTGTCATTAACTATGATCTTCCAGATGAATCAGAAAATTATGTTCACAGAGTCGGTCGCACCGGGAGAGGCAAACGTAAAGGTCATGCCTACTCATTCTGCTCCCCGGTAGAAGAAGAGGTACTGAATAATATCCAGGGATTTTTAAAAAAAGACATCCAAGTCCTAAACATAGATGGTGACGAATATCACGACACCCTCCATATAGAAAGAGAAAGAACGAATGATTACATGGCGTTAATAAAAGAGAATCAAGAAAGAGAAGAAAATAGGAAGAAAAGCAATAAACGGAAAAAGAAGAAAAAATAGTACCCTACTACTTTAATTATATATTCCAAGTTGTTTACTTGTGCATTAGGTATGTAAATTGTCCAAATATTCTAACCGTCATCTTTGAAATTATTGCAATACAATTGAAGCCTTCAACGGTACTTTGAAGACGATCTTTGTAGTTTAGTATCAGAAAAAATTGTTCACACCCACTGGAATATCTCTTTGAAGGACAAAGTACGGAAGCCATACCCTAGATGGCCTTTAGTGTTCGAGCCATTTTTAAAAGGATCGTCAAGCAGACCGGCATACAAAAGGCAGTAAGCGCCTGCATTCTTTGCACTACAGCTATGCCACGCATTTACTGGTGCATGTGAAGGCTTCACTTAATTCTCAGGCTTAGGTGTTTTTTGTCCTTGTTTTAAGATGTGTTTCAGTTTTAAGAATGATTATTCCCTCAAATTTGACCAATCAGGTAGGGCTTCGCCAGTCCCTATTATATGGAATATGGTGTTTTGTCGCGGTGTTTTGGTTTTGAGAAAAACTCCAGGGCAGAAAATGCTGCACAAAACGACGGATGAATTCCGCAGTATCAAAAGTCAAAATCTTCTTCTGGTTGGCATGGCGATAACCAGTGTTGAAGACCTCAAGTCTTCTCAGTAGTACATCGTGTCTGGGAAAGCTTAAAGCCTTATCTCGGAGACTGAACCAGCTCGGGATAATCAAAAGGAGCAAAAGATTTTTTCACCTCCGGAATTTCTGGTGAAAATGGGGATTAATGAATGACTGCTTATAAAGGTGGTGTTAGGAAATATGACGGAAGCAATATGACAGGAATAAAAGGAAAAAGGATGAGCCTATTTTGAGAAATTCTCGTTGTGAGATAAAAAACATCTCCCTCAGGTGTATATTTCAATCCTTTATAAATTGCTTCGCTTAGCACAAAAACAAACATCCATGAACCACGATATTCTCATCAAAAATGTCACAGTCGTCAATGAAGGCCGCTCGAAAATAGCCGATATCCGCTTGTCAGAAGGGTATATCAGTAAAATTGGGCATATCGAAGCCAGACCCGATGACAAAGTTATCGACGGAACTGGCAAACACCTCATTCCCGGAATTATTGACGGACAGGTTCATTTTAGGGATCCTGGGTTGACCCACAAGGCCGATTTGTATACAGAAAGCAAAGCAGCCATTGCGGGTGGGGTCACCTCGTTCATCGACATGCCCAATACCATACCCAATGTACTTACACCTGAGCTTCTTGAGGAAAAATATGCGCTTGCTTCGACAAAGTCCCTGGCGAATTATGCCTTTTTCCTGGGTGTCAACGGAGACAATATTGACGAAGTCATTAAAACAGATACCAGTCAGTACATCGGGGTCTCTGATGACGGCCTCTACTTTACGAAAAAGGGCAATCTCCTGGCAGACAACCCGGATACCCTGGAAAAACTCTTTGCCAACTGCAATTCCATTATCGCGATCCATTCAGAAAAAGAGGCCATCGTAGAGCAAAATGAAAAGGACTTTAGAGAAAAATACGGAGAGGACCTCCCGGCCAAATACCACCCCCTTATCCGGAGTACTGAGGGATGCTATGAAGCGACCAAACGCGCTATTGCCCTGGCGAAAAAGCACTATGCCCGACTCCATATTTTGCACTTGACTACAGAGGCTGAAACTTCTCTTTTTAGAAATGATATCCCGCTCGAAGAAAAGAAAATCACAACGGAAGTATCCGTGCATCATCTGTGGTTTTCTGACAAAGACTACGAACGCCTGGGCATGCTGATTAAATGGAACCCCGCCATTAAAACAGAAAAGGACAGACAGGGACTGCTGAAAGCCCTTCTGGATGACCGAATCGACCTCGTCACGACAGACCATGCCCCACATTTGCTGGAAGAAAAGCAAAAACCATACTTCCAATCCATGTCTGGCGCACCAATGGTGCAGCATTCTATCAATTGTATGTTAGAGCTTTACAAACAGGGACGTATATCCCTTGAGAAAATCGTAGAGAAGATGTGCCACAACCCCGCGATTCTTTATAGCATGACCAAAAGAGGTTTTATTCGAGAAGGGTATTACGGTGATCTCACCCTGGTGGACCTCGATCAACCCTGGACAGTCAGCAAGGAAAATATTCTGTACAAGTGTGGCTGGTCTCCGCTGGAGGGCACGGTATTTCAAACGCAAGTGTTACAAACCTTTGTGAATGGCCACCTGGTTTATGACCGAGGACAGTTTTTCGAGGAAACCAAAGGAATGGCCATTGCCTTCGACCCCCGAACCCTCTAAAAGAAACTCCAGTCCACTGTATTAGAAAACGCATGCCTTATGAAGTAGCCCGAATCTCTCCAATTTCCTGTTGGGTAGCTGCTTTCGATTGCTTGTGGAGTCCTACAAATTCCTGTTTTTTGATTCATCAGGGTTTTCGGGTTGGGCACTACTCCACATCTGTACCGTTAAGTTGCGGACGCTGTTCTGCATTTAACAACTCAAGCGATGTCAGAAATGCCAAGCGTGCCACCTTCGCCGCTCGCTCGAACATGATTTTATCGACGGTATCCCCAGGCTGATGGTAGTCCTTGTGCACTCCACTGAAATAAAAAATGACCGGGATGTTGTTCTTAGCAAAATTGTAGTGGTCAGAGCGATAGTAAAAACGGTTGGGATCGTTGTCGTCATTGAAGGTATAATCCAAATCGAGCCCTATGTGATTTTCATTAACGCATTCATTCGCTTTGTGCAGATCCATGCTGAGGCGATCTGAACCAATGACATATATATAATTGGCATTGTCTTCATGTGCTGCATCAGTTCTGCCTATCATATCTATATTGATGTCCGCAATGATATTCTCGAGCGGAACGAGAGGGTTACTCGTATAGTATTGGCTACCTAGAAGTCCTTTCTCCTCTC
>DATFJT010000243.1:0-14415 GCA_035269065.1 Saprospiraceae bacterium
GATAATGGTGTAGTAAATGGTGGGTCCATAAATCTCTTAGGTATTTAGGTGGCTTTATTTTATGTGTACCAAAATGAATCAAGGAATAAAGAAGATAACCCATGATGAAGCCGGATGTGAATATCCAAGAGAAGGACGCAATCCCCAACAACGAGAAAACAGACCAGAAAATGGCAAAAAATAAAGAGGATATTAGCAGGCCCGCTACGGGAGGCATGAAAATTTTGTCTTTAGGGTCATCATGATGTACCCCATGAAGCACATACTGAAGTCTTTTGGTGAATTTTGATTTTTCAGCGATGTGAAACACATATCTATGAAGCATGTATTCTGCAAACGTCCAAAAAGCAATAGCTCCAAAAAATATCAAAGCATTTTGCCACCAAATCAGCTCCGTAAAGCTAATAGAAGCCGCTGTGTAAAATCCTACCACTGCGCCATAAAAAAGGACATGTAAATAAATATTAGATTCCGTTAACTTTTCGAGAAGCGGATTTTGAAATAATCGATTTTCGGATTTTCGTTTACTCATTTCTCAATTATTTTTGACAAATCTAAATCTAGACCTTCATATAGCTAATGAAATTTTTAATTCATCAGTTCCTTTTTAAGGTGATCTATATAAAGAATTCCATTCAAATGATCGATTTCATGTTGAAAAATTACCGCCGTAAAATCTTCGATCATTTCTACCTGTTTCTCTCCATTTGGCTTCTCATGTTCTAATAAAATGGCATAAGACCTGGTTCGTGTAGTGTCCATTCTGTCAGGAATAGACAAACAGCCCTCCAGGCAATCTTGCTTCAATGTGCTATATTTCAATATTTTAGGGTTGTAAAAGACCTCAAAAGGAAATGAGGCTTTATCGAATCTCTGCACCCAAATGATATTTTTCAATATCCCAACTTGTGGAGCTGCAATACCTACACCCAGGTGGGAGCTGTCGGTTACGGTGTGATACAGGCGTTGAGTAAATTTTTCTAATAGAGTATCACTTGTAGGTAAGTCAATGTCCTGACTTCTCATTCTTAAAAGCACGGAATCCTTGTCATTATTCAGGGTGAAAATGCGCATACCCATATTGCTTTCCCCTTCATTGATCAAATTCGCTTGCATCTCATTAAAAACAGCATGAGATACTGTAGTAGAATGTTTGCCTACGCGGCTACATGAAAAAAAAAGCCAGATGGTGATCAAGCCAAAGATGCCTGCTGCTAAGCGCGGTCGGGAATTCATTCTGCGAGCAATTTTTTGAAGCTTGGTCTTTTTGGCTTGAACTCACCTTCCTCCGCAATTTTATTTTCTAGATAAGCGCTGTAGTTGCCTTCAAAAAAGCGCACTTTGGCATCATCCTCAAAAGCCAAGATATGTGTGGCAAGCCTATCGATAAACCACCTGTCGTGAGAAATGACCAATACGCAACCTGCAAAGTCCTCAATGGCCTGTTCCAGAGCCCTGAGCGTATGCACGTCTATATCATTGGTGGGTTCATCAAGCATGAGTACATTTCCTCCATCTTTGAGTGTCATCGCTAGGTGTACACGGTTTCGCTCTCCACCGGATAAGACGCCCAGTTTCTTTTGTTGGTCAGATCCTTTAAAATTGAATTTGCTTAAAAATGCACGCACGTTTACGCTTTCGTTGCCAACTTCAACCAACTCATTGCCGTTACCTACTGCTTCGTAAATGGTTTTCTCAGGCAGTAAATCTTTATGACTTTGGTCAACATAACTGATTTTGACTGTGTCCCCAATATCGATACTTCCATTATCAGGCTGCTCTTCACCCATGATCATCCTGAACAGGGTCGACTTTCCGACGCCGTTAGGGCCTATAATTCCAACAATAGCATTCTTCGGAATATCAAAGCTTAAATCTTCAATCAATAATCTGTCGTCAAAAGATTTGGTCACCCTTTCTAATTTAATCACCTTGTCTCCAAGTCTCGGCCCGTCGGGTATATTCAGTTCAAATTTGTTTTCTCGCTCCTTTCCTTCCTTATTTTTTAATTTATCGTAGGCGTTCAGCCTTGCTTTTCCTTTCGACTGGCGGGCTTTCTGATTCATGTTGATCCATTCGAGCTCTTTTTTAAGTGTTTTCTGCCGCCGACTTTCCTCTCTTTCCTCTTGCTCAATACGCTTGGTTTTTTGTTCCAACCAACTGGAATAATTGCCTTCCCAGGGAATACCTTCACCGCGATCCAATTCCAGGATCCATCCTGCCACATTGTCTAAAAAATATCTGTCGTGTGTCACAGCAATGACGGTACCTGGAAATTTCCTGAGGTATTGTTCCAACCAATATACACTGTCCGCATCTAGGTGGTTGGTGGGCTCGTCGAGGAGCAAAATATCCGGCTGAGAAAGAAGCAGGCGACATAAAGCCACACGTCTTCTTTCACCTCCTGAGAGTTGTTCAATTTTGGCATCATCAGGTGGGCATCTCAAGGAGTCCATAGCGGTGTTCAGGGTGTTATCGAGCTCCCAGGCATTGTAGTGGTCCATTTTATCCAACAACTCTCCTTGTTTTTCGATAAGGGCCATCATTTCATCGTTGTCCATAGGCTCGGCCAACTTGTTGCTTACGGCTTCGTATTCTTCGGCAATAGCTGCAATGTGCTGCACGCCTTCCTTGACCGTTTCACGCACCGTTTTTTTCTCATCCAATTCGGGCTCTTGTTGGAGGTAACCGATTTTGTAGTCTCCGTCGAAGTGTATGTTGCCGAGGTAATCTTTATCTACACCAGCAATGATTTTTAAAAGGGTGGATTTACCTGAGCCATTCAAGCCGAGGACCCCAATTTTGGCTCCGTAGAAAAAGGATAGCCAGATGTCTTTAAGCACCTGTTTTCCGTTGGGAAATATTTTCGATACCTTCTCCATGGAGAAGATCACTTTCTGGTCACTCATAACAACTTATTTGTTGTAAAATTAATTAAAAAGATCTGAACTTAAATACCTGTCGCCGCGGTCACAAACGATAAAAACGATACAAGCCGGTTCCTGAAGGTTCTCAGCTAATTCCAGCGCTTTAAAACCGGCTCCCCCCGCACTCATTCCGGCGAAAATTCCCCATTCCTCAGCCATCCTGCGTGCCATATGACTAGCCTGATCCTTGTTGACCAATCGAATTTCATCCACACGCTCTGGATTGTAAATGGCAGGAAGAAATTCTGGCGTCCATTTCCGTATGCCTGGAATACGACTTCCTTCTTCTGGTTGAACGCCAATGATTTGGATTCGCTTGTTTTTTTCCTTGAGAAACCTGGAGCAACCCATAATTGTACCTGTAGTACCCATGCTACTCACAAAGTGGGTGATTTTTTCCTCAGTGTCACGCCAAATTTCTGGGCCTGTCGTCTGGTAGTGGGCCAGGTAATTGTCGGGGTTCGAAAACTGATTCAACTGAATGTATCCTTCTTCATCTTCCATTTGCTGAGCTAGCTCTCTAGAGTATTCTATGGTTTTGTCAGGATCTGTTTCAATAAGTCGTGCACCAAAAGCACGCATGGCCTTCTTGCGCTCGATAGTGGCACTGGCTGGCATAATCAGCGTGAGGTCCAGTCCGAGGTAAGAAGCCACCATGGCCAGGGCAATGCCGGTATTTCCGCTCGTCGCCTCTACCAGTTTTGTGTTCTGGGATATTTTTCCCCGATCAATCGCCGATCGAATCATATTGTAGGCGGGCCTGTCTTTGACACTGCCGCCGGGGTTGTGTCCTTCGAGTTTGCCGTATAACTTAACGTTCGGGTGCATATTGGCTGTGCTAATTTCCAGGAGAGGAGTATTGCCAATGAGTGCACCGATGTCTTTTACTTTCATGCTGCTTGCCTTATCTAGATTTAATCAATCCTTCCGGGGAGTAATAAATAAAAGAATTTTCAGGAACACTTTCTGTAAGCCAAACATTACCGCCAATCATTGAATCTTTGCCAATGACAGTATCACCGCCTAATATCGTCGTGCCCGAATAAATGGTGACGCCGTCTTCAATAGTAGGATGTCTTTTTGTTGCGGCCATTGATTTTTTCACACTTAATCCACCCAGGGTGACTCCCTGGTAGATTTTTACTCCATTACCTATTTCCGTGGTTTCCCCAATGACTATTCCCGTCCCATGATCAATACAAAAGCTATGTCCGATTTTTGCCCCGGGATGAATGTCTATACCTGTCAACGCATGGGCATGTTCGGTGAGAATTCGAGGAAGGTAAGGGACTTCTAAACCATGCAGCAGATGCGCTACCCGGTATATAGCTATGGCATAAAAACCGGGATAAGTACCTACTACCTCTGCCAAATTTACGGCAGCAGGGTCTCCGGCCAGAATAGCTTTTGCATCGTCGATGCAGGAATTGCGTAGTTCTTCCAATGTATTGAAGAGGGAGGCGCAAATCGATGGTGCTTTTTCATGGTCACAGGCTTCTATATGTGAGAGAATACCTTCAAACTCTTCCCGTATGGCCTTTAATTCTTTTTCTACTTCATCTATCGTTTTAAGGTTTTTCTCACATCTGATAGGAAATAAGAATCCTAACAAACGATCTATAAAGTGCCTGACACTTTCTGTAGAAGGGAGCTCAGAAGCCTGTTTATGTGCCTCTAAAATATCCTGGAGGAATGTATTTTTCATAATCGCTTAGTCTTCTGCAAACTGCAGGAGAAACTTATTCTTTTTGCCATTTTCTACCATGAGGTATTTTCCGTGTAGCCAATCTTCTGATTTCAATTGGAGCTCGTGGTTCTTCACTTTTTCTTTATTAATAGAAAGCGCATTATTTTTGATGGCCCTTCTCAAATCACCATTAGATTTGAAAATTCCTTCTTCTCCTACCAATATACGCACAATGGGGCCCTCTATATTGTTCACGGTATACCCAGGGATTTCAGTGCCTACCATGTTCAGACTTTCTTTGGAGAGCGAATTCAGTAAGTCGGTCCCCGCCTTTTTGTTAAACAGCAATTCACTGACACTCTTTACTTGCTCGAACGCTTCGTCACCGTGTATTCTACGGGTCAATTCTTCTGCAAGCATGCCCTTAAGTAAACGAGGATCATTGCTGTAAGTTTTTTCTAAAGATAGAATGTCTTCTTTTGATTTCAGGGTAAGATACCTTGTTACAACCGGAAGATCTGCATCTGAAGTATTGAGCCAAAACTGGTAAAATTGATATGGGCTTGTCATTTCCGGATCGAGCCAAATATTGCCTTCAGTACTTTTACCAAATTTGCTTCCATCTGACTTTGTCAGTAATGGGGTTGTGATGGCATGCGCTTCCCCGTCAGGCAAATTTCTACGGATAAATTCAATGCCCGAGGTGATATTGCCCCATTGGTCCGAACCACCCATTTGAAAATGACAGTCATATTTCTGATGCAGGCATTGGAAATCATAAGCCTGAAGTAGTTGGTAACTAAATTCCGTGAAGGAGATTCCTGTTTCCAATCTATTTTTGACAGACTCCTTGCCCATCATGTAATTTACGGTGAGTGTTTTTCCGACATTTCGCAGAAATTCCAGGACATTCATGTCTTCGTAAAATTCCATATTGTTGACTAGCAGCGCACCTGTTTTGGGGTCCTCAAAATCTAAGAAGCCCCGAACCTGTTCTGTTTGCCGGGCCAGGTTGGCATCGAGCTCTTCCCTCGTTTTTAATGTTCGCTCGGCATCTTTTCCACTCGGATCCCCAATGCTGCCGGTGGCTCCTCCCATTAAGATGACCGGTTGGTGACCGGAGAGTTGCCATAATTTCAGAATCATGATTTGAATATAATTACCGATGGTCAGCGAAGGTGCAGTAGGATCAAATCCTATATATCCCCTGCGAGGTTTCGTAGTCAAGGCTTTCTCCACACCAGGAGTGTGGTTTTGAAGCATATTTCGCCATTTCAATTCATCCAAAAAGTTCAATTCCATAACCGTTTAATATGAGAGTCAAATTTAGCGTTATTAGAACAAAAACTGATTTTTGCACTACCTTTATTTGAATGAGCTTGAGTACTAATCGCGGCAATAAATCCTTTGTTCAATTTATGCGCCACCGGATAGGTGGGGTCAAGCGTAGCAGAATTTCCCTGGTTATTAACATCGCTGTATGGAGCATGGGCTTGAGTTTTGCTGCTCTAATTGTCGCTTCCAGCGTCATTAGGGGATTCAAAGAGGAGATTTCGAAGAAGATATTTGACTTTTGGGGACACATCCACATTACGAGTTCAAATATCTACCAAAATTTTGAGTCTGATCCTATTCGACTGGATCGAAGCCTTATGAACGAGATTGCTTCAACAACGCAATATCAGGCGGAAATCATCGATGACAGAGGAGAACTCGTCAAGGGAGACACGGAAAATGTAAGGGTTGAGCGCGTAACACCTTTTATTACTTTGCCTGTGCTCATGGAATCCTCCGGCGAAATGGAGGGTATTTTTTTAAAGGCCCTGGAAGGTTCAGCAGCATGGAAAAAGGATTACCAACCCTATTTGTTGCAGGGTAGTTTCGATTCGCTTCAAAGCAACCCGGAAGCCTTGATAGTTTCTGAGACCACCTCTAGGCGCCTCGGATTGTCCAAAGGAGACTTGTGCCTTGTGCACTGGATCAGCAGAGGTAAGCAGAAAACCAAAAGACTTCGCATTCAAGGTATTTATAAAACAGGACTAATTGAATACGACAAATCATTTGCCCTGAGCTCAATGCTTCTTCTCCAGGATCTTCAATCTTGGGATCAGGAGCAAATTACGGGCTATGAGATCAGTATTGATGATCCGAATAAAGCCGAAAGCTTTAATAACTATATTTTTTACCAAATTTTGCCGCTTGATTGGTTTTCCAGTAGTGTCATACAGCGCTTCCGCAATATTTTTCAATGGCTCCAATTACAGGGCCAAAATGAAATCGTGCTAATCTTTTTATTGAGTGTTGTAGTATTGAGCAACCTGGGTACCATTTTTCTCATACTGATCATCGATCGCATCAAAATGATCGGCGTACTCAAAGCTTTGGGGGCCCGAAGTAGCTCAGTGCGCAACATTTTTATTCATCTCGGTTTGAGGGTTATTCTCAAATCACTTCTTATCGGAAATACAATAGGTCTTTCTATTTGCCTTATACAGAAGTATTTCCATGTTCTGAAACTCTCCGAAGATGATTATTATCTCAGTTACGCTCCCGTTCAAATCAATTTAAGCTATTTATTGTTAATGAACGTGGGAGCCGTAATTGTCTCACTCTTATTTATGTTGGTTCCCTCTTTGTTCATTGCCAGGGTGAGACCTTTGAGAACGATTAGATTTGATTAATGCACTTTTTTAAAATACACGTCAACGAGTTGGGGGCCATTTATCCATATCGGCGCATTGGCATCCGATCAGCCTACAGCGGGTTGTGGTGGTTGTTTGAGAAATTAACGCTTCTTTTAGGCTTAATTCGATTGGATGCTCTGTATTGTCGTGCCATTGACCTTCTTCCTGGTGTGAGAAAGCTATCGCCTGATGAAAGGAGGTTAGCGGCGACCATTTTCAGGGGGTCTTTGCCACTAGACAAAATTAGAATACGTGAGGGTACGAACTGGGGTACGGATCGGGGTAGAATTGTCTACTGCAGTTTTTACATCATCAATAGCTATCACATGTTGGACAGACAAACACTCATACATGAGTTGGTACACGTCTGGCAATACAGAAAGTATGGAGTGAGCTACATTCCAAGAGCCCTGGCAGCCCAATTGACGACAGAGGGCTATGACTATGGAGGCTTACCGACTATGCGAAAATTGATAGCGGATGAAGTAGCATTAAAAGATTTGAACTATGAACAGCAGGCAAGCCTGATTGAAGATTTCTATGCACATCTTTACCTTAATAAGAAGATGCTACAGGGTATTGGCTCAGGAGAATTATGGGAAATGGATAAAGTACTTCACAAGTTTTTACTGGACATTCAATACCAGGAAAATGAATTCCCAGAGTCGATTTGATAGACTTTCCTCGTTTAATCATATTGTTTCCGAATAATTGATTGTATTTTCGCTCACTGAAGGGCCATTATGATCAAGTATTATCACATTGAGGGCACGCGAGTGGAATTGCTGGAGAAAAGACAGCACGGTTGTTGGGTGAATATCTCTACACCCTACAGTAATGAAGAACTCAAACATTTATCTGAGGAACTCCATATTCCTATCGACTTCCTTACAGATTCGCTCGATATCAATGAGCGCTCTCGGTATGAACTTGAAGAAGGGGTGACACTGATTGTAATCAACACGCCTCATGTCAATGAGATAGATCCCGAAAATGAAGCGCTTTATATTACTGTTCCCATCGGTATTGTTATTACAGAGGATCATCTGGTCACCATTACAGCTTATGAGAACCCTATTATTCAAAATATTCTGAGTGGTAAAATAAAAAGGATAGACACAGAAGATCATGCCTTTTTTGTCCTGCGTCTTTTCGAACAGACAGTGCTTTCTTATACACATTCCCTTAAGAAACTCAATCTCAAAAGAAATCTGATTGAGAAAGAATTAAATGATCACGGCAAAAGCAAAGAGCTCATCGGTTTGTTGAGTATCGAGAAATCATTGGTCTACTTTGTCAATAGCCTGACCTCGAATGAATTGTTGAAAATGAAAATCAAGAGGACTGATCTGCTTCGAATCAGGCACAATGAAGAGCTGAGTGATTTGTTGGAAGATGTTATTATTGACAATAGCCAGGCTTTGGAAATGGCGAATGTGTATACCAACATTCTTAGAAGCACGATGCAAGCTTATGCCTCTATCATATCTAATAATATTAATGCTGTGATGCAGCGCTTAACCCTCATCACGATCATGCTTTCTGTACCAACATTGGTTGCAAGTATATTTGGGATGAACGTACCTAACGGTATGGAAACCAACCATTACGCCATCTTCTTTATTATCAGTTTTTCCATAGTCTTAAGTCTACTATTGGCCCTCTTTTTCCATAAAAAGCGTTTGTTCTGAAAAAGTTGTAAATCCTTGTAAATTAAAGCTTTACAGTTATTAACATCTGTTAATAAGTATATTTTCATTCACCTTTTATTCCTCTTAGTTTTGTACCCGTTGAAAAGGATAAGATCGCTTCATGTGACTTTAATGCATTGAGAAAACAAAGTCAGAAGTTATCTCCTCAAAAACTACAGCAAAACCGGCAGGCAGATCATTCTGCGTGCCTACGGCATTTTTTTTCGTCCTGTCACATAGACAGATTGAAATTATTTGTTATACATTTGCAACAAATTGTTTTATTAAATTAAAAAAATTAAGTCGCATGAGTCAACACAAAGAACCACTCTTATCAGATAATCCCAATAGGTTTGTGATTTTTCCCATACAGCATGATGATATTTGGAAATTTTACAAGACTGCTGAAGCCAGTTTTTGGACGGCAGAAGAAATAGAACTTAATCAGGATCTCACCGATTGGAAAGAAAAGCTCAATGATGATGAGCGTCATTTCATTAAACATGTCCTTGCATTTTTTGCCGCTAGTGATGGCATTGTTAATGAAAATCTCGCAGAGCATTTTGTTAACGAAGTACAATATACCGAGGCTAAATTCTTCTACGGTTTTCAGATTATGATGGAGAATATCCATTCAGAAACTTACAGTCTCTTGATTGATACCTACATCCAGGATAATAAGGAGAAGGACTTTCTATTCAATGCAATTGAAAACCTGGACTGTGTTAAGAAAAAAGCGGATTGGGCTTTGAAGTGGATTGATGAAGGCAATTTCTACGAAAGGCTGATTGCTTTCGCTGCTGTTGAGGGTATCTTCTTTTCAGGGTCTTTCTGTGCTATCTTCTGGTTGAAGAAACGCGGTTTGATGCCAGGCTTGACTTTCTCCAATGAACTTATCTCAAGGGATGAAGGAATGCACTGTGATTTTGCATGCCTGCTCTACAACAATCACTTGAAGAACAAAATGCCGGCAGATAAATTGACAAAAATCATTACTGATGCGGTAGATATCGAAAAAGAATTCATTTCTGAGGCCCTACCGGTAAGACTTATTGGAATGAACGCCGAAGAAATGTGTCAATACATAGAATTTGTAGCAGACCGACTCCTTGTGGCTCTGGAATTGGATAAAGTCTACAATGTTAAGAATCCTTTTCCATGGATGGACATGATATCCCTTCAAGGCAAAACGAATTTCTTCGAGAAGAGAGTAGGGGACTATCAGAAATCCGGTGTATTAGCGGATAGAGGCAGTCAGAAATTTAGCCTCGAAGAGGAATTTTAATCCATTGTCTAACCTTTTAAAAGACTTATGATGAAAGTACAAAAACGAAGCGGGAAACTAGAAAATGTCAGTTTCGATAAAATTACCGCCAGAGTAAAAAAACTATGTTACGAACTGAATTCTGAGTTTGTAGATCCCATAGAAATTGCCAAGAAAGTCATCCAGGGGTTGTACGATGGTGTCACCACCGTAGAGCTGGATCATCTGGCTGCTGAGACAGCTGCTACGATGAGCACGCAGCACCCAGATTATTCTCTCCTGGCTGCCAGAATTGAGATTTCCAACCTCCATAAGAATACCAACAAGTCATTTTCGGAGACCATGGAGGTGCTCTACAATTATATCGACCCAAAAACCGGGGAGAATGCAGGATTAATTTCAGAAGAAACCGTTGAGGTTATTCGCAAGAATAAGGACAAACTTGATAGCGTCATTATTTACGACCGCGACTACAGCTTCGATTACTTTGGATTCAAGACCCTCGAGCGGTCTTATCTGCTTAGAGCAAAAGGAAAAGTGGTTGAGCGACCGCAACATTTGTTGATGAGAACGGCCATTGGTATTCATGGGGAAGATATAGAATCAGCCATCGAGACCTATCACCTGATGTCTGAAAAATGGTTCATCCATGCGACCCCCACTTTATTTAATGCGGGTACGCCGAAACCACAGATGTCTTCTTGTTTCCTTTTGAGCATGACCGACGATAGTATCAGTGGTATTTTTGAAACACTTTCCCGTTGTGCAAAGATTTCTCAATCAGCAGGAGGAATTGGTCTAAGCATTCACAATGTTAGAGCACAAGGCAGTTATATTAAAGGGACAGGAGGTACATCCAATGGTATCATACCTATGTTGAAGGTGTACAATGATACCGCCAGATATGTAGATCAAGGCGGAGGAAAGCGAAAAGGAGCTTTCGCTATTTATATGGAACCTTGGCACAGTGACGTCTTCGAGTTTCTTGACTTGAGAAAGAATCACGGTAAGGAAGAGCTCAGAGCTCGGGACTTATTCTACGCTATGTGGATTCCCGATCTTTTCATGCAACGCGTCAAAGAGGACGGCATGTGGAGCTTGTTCTGCCCTAATGAAGCTCCGGGCCTTTACGACTGTCATAGCGGAGAGTTTGAGGCTTTATACCACAAGTACGAGGAGGAGGGTCGCTACCGTAAGCAGGTTAAAGCACAAGAACTGTGGTTTGCCATCCTGGAATCTCAAATAGAGACGGGAACACCGTATTTGCTTTATAAAGATGCGGCCAACAGAAAGTCGAATCAGCAGAATCTTGGGACCATCAGGTCATCTAACTTATGCACAGAGATCATTGAATATACCTCTCCGGATGAGGTGGCGGTTTGTAACCTGGCTTCGCTTGCGCTGCCAAAGTACGTCAATGAAGACAAAAGCTTTAATTACGACAGGTTGTATGATGTAGCCCGGGTGGTGACGCGTAATTTGAATAAAATCATCGATAAGAACTACTATCCAGTTAAAGAGGCTGAGAATAGCAATATGAGACACCGTCCAATAGGTATTGGTGTCCAGGGATTGGCTGATGTGTTTTTGCAAATGCGCTTACCTTTTGATAGCGATGAAGCCAAGGAGGTCAATAGAAACATTTTTGAGACGATTTACTTTGCTTCCCTGACCGAGTCTTGTGCTTTAGCAGAGAAAGAAGGAGCTTATTCCAGCTTTGAAGGGTCGCCGGCGAGTAAAGGTATCCTGCAATACGATATGTGGGACGTCAAACCATCCGACAGGTGGAACTGGAGTGAATTAAAGGATAAAATCAAATCAAATGGGTTGAGAAACAGCCTTTTACTTGCTCCAATGCCAACTGCCTCGACTTCTCAGATCCTGGGTAACAATGAATGCTTCGAGCCATATACGGCCAACATTTATACAAGAAGGACGCTTAGTGGTGAGTTCGTCGTAGTCAATAAGCATTTGTTGAAAGATCTCATCGGCCTTGATTTGTGGAATGATGATATGAAGCAGACCTTGATGGCAAACAACGGATCAGTGCAGGATATTCCTGAAATCCCACAGCATATCAAGGATTTGTACAAGACAGCATACGAGCTTAGTCAGAAAACAATTATTGATATGAGTGCCGACCGGGGAGCATTTATCTGTCAAAGTCAAAGTCTGAACTTGTTTATAACAGATCCTTCATTCGGTAAGATGACCAGCATGCATTTTTACGCTTGGGAGAAAGGTCTGAAAACGGGTATGTATTATCTCAGAACCAAGGCCGCTACTGATCCGATCAAATTTACCGTGGATTCCAAATTCCAGAATAGCCGAGTGGCCTCTAGAAAGAAAGTGGTTGGAAACCAAATTTTAAATGCTGAAGATCAACAAGATCAGAACTCAGAGGAGGCATGTAGTCTTGATGATCCTGATTGCTTGATGTGTAGTGGCTGATTAGAGTTAAGTCGACCCCAATAATAGCCTAAAGGCGTAGAGCAGAAAGTGAAATATTCATTTCTAACAATGATTATAGGCACTCCAAAGCTTTACGCCTTTTTATGTTTTATTGATAAGTGACGATGCCAGGAGGGGCATTTTCTCAGCTGCTGTACCTCTCCATAAATGCCAACGACTACCACGGCCCTGTATGTCTTCATTTGGATTTGGATCGATGTAGTGAATTTGGCAATTTGAGGAGCAATAATGAATCAATCCTGCAGCAGGGTAGACCAATAAAGAGGTCCCGACGACAATCAGGAGGTCTGCTTTGGAAACCAGGCGAACAGCCTCGTCCATAGCAGGTACAGCCTCACCAAACCATACCACATGAGGTCTTAACTGTGCCCCATCCTCCGCGAGGTCTCCCAAATGGATGTCTTTTTTCCAGGGTACGATTAAGTTTTGATTTTTTTCGCTTCTGGCTTTGAATAGTTCTCCATGGAGATGTAATACATGCGAAGAACCGGCTCGCTCGTGTAAATCATCCACGTTTTGCGTTATTATGCTGACCCGAAATGCTTTTTCCAAATCTACAAGTGATGAGTGCGCGGCATTTGGCTCAACAGTCAACAATTGCGCTCTACGTTCATTGTAAAATCTCAGAACAGTTGATTTGTCCTTCTGCCAGGCTTGTGGCGTGGCCACTTCTTCTACAGCATGACCCTCCCACAGACCATCTGCGTCACGGAACGTCTTAAGACCTGAATCTGCAGATATGCCTGCCCCGCTGAAAACAACTATCTTGCGCATCAATCAATACTTTTATATGAACAATACCCCAGAGAGCGGGCCTTTGAACGAGCTCAAAGTTATTGAATTATCAAATGCCTTAGCGGGACCTTCAGCGGCTATGTTTTTTGCAGAGATGGGTGCAACGGTGAGAAAGTATGAAAACAAGAGGACAGGTGGAGATATCACCAGAAAATGGCGTAAACCTGATGAGTCTGGATCAATTTCCAGTTATTATGCTTCTGTGAACTACGGAAAGGAAGTGGTTTTAGTAGATCTTGAGCAAGAAGAGGATTTTGACCTATTATGGAAGGACCTGGAACATACCGATTTAGTAATCAGCAATTTCAAACCGGGCAGTGCTGAGAAATTGGGATTGGGATACGAAAAACTCCAAACGGCATTTCCAGCGCTTATCATCATTCATCTCGTGGGCTATGATCAACATACTTCTCGACCTGCTTTTGACCTGGCGATCCAAGCAGAAACAGGATACATGTATCTCAATAGGCAGCCTGAAGAACAGCCCATGAAATTTCCATTTGCTTTTACGGACGTGATGGCAGGATATCAAATTCGCTCCGCTGCATTACTGGCGCTTTATCAAAGAGAAAAGAACGGAAAGGGAAATTATATTACAGTTTCTCTTTATCAAACCGGTATTGCCGGACTGATCAACCAGGCCTCTTATTACCTGATGACTGGTATGCAGCCGGAGCCTCTGGGATCTTTGCATCCGACCATTGCACCCTATGGAGAAATATTTAAGAGTGCTGATGAGAAAATTTTCACGATTGCCATTGGCACAGACGATCAATTCAATGCGATTATTGATGCTTTAGAAATGCCAGAAGGCTACAATCACAATCAGTTTACCTCAAACGTTCTTAGGGTAAAAAACAGAGAATTGTTATATGGCTATTTGTCGTATAGCTTT
>DATFJT010000244.1:0-3169 GCA_035269065.1 Saprospiraceae bacterium
GACGGGGAGGTTTGGCACCTCGATGTCGGCTCGTCACATCCTGGGGCTGGAGAAGGTCCCAAGGGTTGGGCTGTTCGCCCATTAAAGTGGCACGCGAGCTGGGTTCAGAACGTCGCAAGACAGTTCGGTCTCTATCTGTTGTGGGCGTGGGAATATTGAGAAGATCTGACTCTAGTACGAGAGGACCGAGTTGGACGTACCTCTAGTGTACCAGTTGTTTCGCCAGGAGCACAGCTGGGTAGCTAAGTACGGCAAGGATAAGCACTGAAAGCATCTAAGTGCGAAGCCAACTTCAAGATGAGTATTCCAAATAGGGACGTCAGAGACGATGACGTAGATAGGCTACAGGTGGAAGTGCAGTGATGTATGGAGCCGAGTAGTACTAATTACCCAAAAGCTTCTTGATTAAGTAGTGCCCGAGTAGTATTTTCATAAACTATTCCCAATCAATCATCAAAAGACAAGTATTGAGAGACTTATCAATAGAGATAGGGTGATCAATACAAAGAACTTAAGGTGGCTATAGCGGCGGGGTTCCACCTCTTCCCATTCCGAACAGAGAAGTTAAGCCCACCAGCGCTGATGGTACTGCCTCCGGGCGGGAGAGTAAGTCGCCGCCTTTTTTAGAAATAGAAGAGCCTTGCAGAGAGATCTGTGAGGCTTTTTTGTATTTAGGGAGAGGGGGAGGAGAAGAAAGGCCAGAGAAGTGATCGGCCTCCGTCGGAAGTTGGTCCTGCCTCCCGTCGGGGGCGTAAAAGTTTATCAGCCCCAGGCTGACCGCCTATTTTTAGAAATAGAAGAGCCCTGCAGAGAGATCTGTAAGGCTTTTTTGGTCGACCAAGATCGTAATTGAATTTTATTTGAGATGCTATGGAAGTTCGTTTTCTCTTACAGGCTGTGCCATGAATAATTACAGGCTGTTTTATGGAGTAACGAGCTATAGAGTGAAAATGCCAGAATTTGAAAAATAAGCACAATGCCAAAGCTGGATCAGCAAGCACTGATCAATTTACGATCGATGAAATACCAAGATATTTTTACCCTGGATTATACCCTGCCAAATTCAGGCTACTTGTCCATAAATAAGACTGATACCTGGATATGGACTTACTGAATTTTCTTATAATTTCTGGATGGTAATGATAGAGGTATACATAAAATTACAGTCTTCTAGCCACCGTTTTTATCAATGAAATAGATCTTTGAGTAACAATTAAATGTTGGCACCAAGACTGAAATGACAAGTGGATATATGAATGGGCTCAGGAGCAAAAACCTAAGGCAAAACGGACGAACATCTCCAGACTTTTAGTCGTTGATCCTGGGGGTATTGGTCCTCATGCTTGAAGATGCAGACCAGGCTAGAACTGAACAAAGTGCAAAGATTAGTTACTGCCTACAATTCGTAGCTTTTTAAAATGAGAATTAACTGCATGCAGCATAGTCGGAAATTCATAATAGGGTAGATTGTATTCATCTGTACATTCCTTGACAATTCTAGACAATGCAGGATAGTGAATATGACTGATATTGGGGAATAAATGATGTTCTATCTGGAAATTTAATCCTCCTGCGAACCAATTGAACCAGCGGCTTTTCGTGGCAAAGTTGGCCGTAGTCCTTAATTGGTGAACCATCCACTCGTCTTTTAATTTACCGTTTTCATCGGGCATGGGGTTGGTGGTTTCTTCTACCACATGGGCTGATTGGAAGACCAGCGATAATAATAAGCCTGCTGTGGCATGCATGATCAAGAACCCGACCAGCCATTGGATAAACGGTATTCCAATTACAACCAAAGGAATAACCATCATGTAACCGAAATAAAAGATTTTAATAGCGATAATCTTGACCAGTTCTTTTCTAAAACTGGATTTTTGGCGTTCTATCAGGCCCATTTTACGATATCTGAACAATTGAACGAAATCTTTGTGAAAGGCCCAAATAAGGGTCATCAAAGTGTATAAAATTGGGGAATAGAGATGTTGAAATTTATGGAACCAGCGACTTTTATCTTCTGGACAAAACTTGAGAACATATCTGCCTTTGATGTCTTCATCCTGGTTCTGAATATTGGTGAAGGAATGGTGCAGGACGTTGTGTTGGGTGCGCCAGATAAAAGGATTGCCACCCATGAAGGCCAGGGATGCACCAGCCAGTTTATTGACCCAGCCCTTATCGGAGTAGGTGCCATGATTGGCATCGTGCATCGTATTTAATCCAATCCCACACATGGCCACACCCATAAGGACAACCATTGCTATCTGCCCCCATACCGACAGGCTTGTTGTAAGCAGAATGGCATAGGGTCCTAAGTACAATGTAAACCATACTAGGGTCTTCAGGTATACCTGCCATCCCCCTTGTTTTTTGAGGTTATGCTCTCTGAGGTAGGAATTGATACGTTTTCTCAATTCACGGCTGAAACCATCTGGTTGGACTCTCGCAAATTTGATTGATGGTGTACCTTTCATATGGAGTATTTTTTGAGTACTTATATACTAATGAATTTGCTTCTATTTAGTTGCAAGTACACGAAATATTAAGTTCAATAAAGCTTAAATATTGAAAAGAAAAATTTCTCATGATAAGAGAAAAGGACTATTCTATAATTACACGCTCAATTATCAAACTGTAAGATAGTGAGTAATTCTGAGCTTTGCCCGACTCATAGCCATTATTCTTCCTTTGATTGTGATGACTTTACCCTTGCTGATTTATACGGTGTCCGACAGGCTTTGTTGAACAGGTTTTCTTAGTTCTCGGAAACAACCTAAAAAAACAAATAGTTTTAAATAAAAGAAACAAATAGTTGCAATCATCTATTTCTTGACTTAATTTTACGCATCAAAAATAGGAATATGGAGCGGACGATTGTGCATTTAGATCTAGACAGTTTTTTTGTATCGGTAGAGCGTCTGTTGGATAGTCGTCTCAATGGTAAGCCCATTCTTGTGGGCGGGACAGGAGACCGCGGGGTTGTGTCTGCAGCCAGTTATGAGGCCCGTCCTTTTGGCGTGCATTCCGGAATGCCGATGAAGATGGCAAAAATGATGTGTCCTGAAGCTATCGTTATTCGGGGCAATGCGACTACCTACATCAAGTATTCAGATGTAATTACTGGTATTCTACAGGAGCGTGTACCTGTGTTGGAGAAAGCCAGCGTGGA
>DATFJT010000245.1:0-4380 GCA_035269065.1 Saprospiraceae bacterium
CACCAAATCAATCAGGACCCCAGGGCAGATTTTCTGGTGGATGAAAAATATACCTTTGAAGTAGGAGGGAAGTCAAAGCAAAGTCAGCAAATCAGAGGCTTACAAAATGCCTGGCTGGTGAAGGATAATATTGAGCATAAAGTGGCGGAGGCCATTCCGCTTTGGCTTTTTGGATTTCTATATTAATTGCTCACTTTTTCTAGGAACCCAACCAGTATGCCTGTCTCATTCCTTGCCTCTGTGATTTCAAATATCAGTATTGTTCCAAAGTATAAAAACAAGAATAGAATAAGGATATGAGCATCTGAGAAACACACATCTTCTCTATACCAAACCAGCTATCGTCCAGGAAAAAGAAAACCAGCATTGCGCAAGCTTATATGGCAAGAAGGGCTGGCTGCCGCAAGAGGGGCTGGAGGAGATATGAGGGTTGCAACAAAGGAGGACAATAGGCATTCAGATCTAATCTGACATTGCGCAGCAGAAAGCACCCATAATTTCTAATGAAATGACTGGATTACTCCATTTAATCCGAAGATATGAAGAAGAAAAATGTTTCGAGCATCACAAGTCTACACCCTTGATTGCGGACACGCACTTGCCCGCCAATTTAAGGAGCCCAGATCATGATATAAATATTGGTATACTTTCTCGCTTGCCTGTAAACTGATATATTTGAAAAAACAACAATGATGAAAGGGCTCGGTATTCTCACTTTATGTTTAGCTCTAATCACACAGGGTTTCGGACAAACCACCAAAGCTTTTTACGTCGGTCATAGCCTGAGCGACCAAATACCCGATATGGTTCAATCCCTTTCTGATGCTACTGAATCATTGGCTTTTGATTGGGTCTACCAGAGTATACCGGGAGCACCACTCCGCTGGCAGTGGGACAGAAAAGAGGCCAATGACTTTATACCCATCGATCCTCATATGTATGGCTTTTACGACGAAGTTCACGGCTTGCCAAATGGAAGCTTTGATCTTCTGATCTTAACTGAATCCGTACCCAGATATTCACTCATCATCGAGGAAACCTACCGCTACGCTGACAGTTTCATGAACTACGCCCTGCAATTCAATCCGGATATCCGGTTGTATATCAACGAACCCTGGCACTGTCTGGAAAGCGGCACACCAACGGGATGTGACTATGATGTTGATTCTGCTCCATGGAGACAAAGACTCAGGGATGATTTGCCCATGTGGCAAAGCGTGGTTGATTCCCTGAATCAGCGATATCCCGAAGCCTCAGATGTGTGTCTCATCCCATCCGGCCAGGCGCTAGGTCTGCTATCTGACAGAATAGACGCAGGAGAAGTACCGGTCCTGGGTTCTATTGAGGATCTTTTTTCAGACCGCATTCATTTAACAGATCAGGGCAAGTACTTCATTGCCTGCGTACATTTTGCTATGATACATCGTCAATCGTCGGTTGGGTTGACCCATCAAACCCAATATTGGTGGGGAGGAGATTTTGAGGCCCCTTCCATGGAATTGGCTCAAAAGATGCAAGAAATAGCCCTTGAGGCCGTAGAAAACTATCCGGGCTCCTGCTATACAACAACGTACCAGGAAGAAAAAACAACGAATGAGTTCCTTGTGTATCCCAACCCTGCTTACGATTACATTTTTCTGAATCAAAATAATGGCCATGCGGGCACCGAAATTTTTGATTTATACGGAAGAATGCTAAAAAAGGTCCGTTCAGCGAAAATCTATGTTGGAGATTTACCAAATGGTGTTTACTGGCTGATTCAAGGCAATCAGAGAGCCCTGATTCATGTTCTCCATTAATTGTTACATCAAGCCAAGGGTGTTTTATCGTATCAGAAATAGGAGAATGATGCTTTGGTCGTCCCGACCAATTCTGCCACGCACTTTTTCTATCTCCCTGGAAGGCATCAGCTTAGGCATCCGCGTATTTTTCGATGTAAATATGTTCGGGTTTTTATCTTCTGCCATGCATAAAGAATAGCACCTCTACTCCAATTTCCGCCAATTAAAACGCACCTCTTCCAGGTAGATCCCGTCCCCGTCTATATCATAAAAACCAAGCTGGAACTCCAATCGCTCTTCATCCACATAAATAATGTAATTGGCGAAGGTTTCATGCCTGTTGTTTTCGTCGAATCGCGTTTCATCAGTCATGCGAAACTCATTCAAAGATGCCTGCCCAAGGGGATTACCCAAGTAACCAATTCTATTTTGAGGTCGTCCGGACAAATACCGGGGTGTAAGTTCTCCTGAATGAAGCACCTTAGTATCTACACAGTCCTTGTCCTGATACCAATTGTATCTGTCGTAAAACAGATCGAAGTACTGAGTGCTACAGGAGTCTGTTTCATAAATCCGGTCAAAGGCTTCATAACTTTCCAGTTCATACGTGCCATTCAATTCTCCACTGTTATTTAGGTCTATATAAACCGCCAGCCAATCCGTTCCCTCCTCTTCCTCACAAGAAATCAGAAACAAGGCCCCGATAAAAAGAACTATCCGCCACATAAACATCATTTTCTCATCAACAAATAAAGCAATCAATTCACCTTTTCCGCCAATTGAAGCGCACCTCTTCCAGGTAGATCCCGTCCCCATCTATATCGTAGTTGCCTACTTCAAATTCCAGGCGCTCCTCATCCACGTACTCAATCCAGATATGATAGTGTGTCGGAATATTAGGATCATTGTGATTCAGCATGTCCCTCATATAGAAATCATGCTTGAAACTCTGACCAGTGAATATGTTGTAGAGTCTATTGTCAGAATTCTCAACTCTAGATGTCCCACCAAGCGGATAAAAATCTCCAGCATACTTTAGTACACGAAATTGACAATCCACAACTTCCCACCACTCGCAGTCTCCTTCTTCTAGATGGAAATACATCACCGAACAGGAATCTGTCTCATAAAGTCGATCGAATACCTCGTAACTCTCCAAAACATACATCCCATCCACTTTGTCCTCAAAAAGCAAATCGGAGTACACCGCAAGCCAATCCGTTCCTTCTTCTTCCTCGCAAGAAAGAAATAGAAAAGGTATCAGAAAAAATATCCAGTATTTCATGATTTACAATTTAATGCTGCCGATTAGACCCAATTGTAATGCCTCTCCGTGATTGGCCTCAAAAGTGATATGATGCCGGACCATTAGACCTAAATCAATATGCTCTTTTTGAAAAAAATCGATGCGGGCAGAAAGCCCTATACCAAAAACGTCACCACTACCATATTCGCCAATCTCGAAAGAATGTCCCAACCTATCAAAAAGCAGAAACTCCTGTAAAGTTCCAACAAAATAATAAGACGCTCCTAAATACAGCCTGTCAAAAAACTGCCTGTCCAGGGTTATCCTAAAGAATCTTACCGTTTTCTCCATATTCCAGTTCGTACGGACAGAACCATTGGGAATGTTATCAATCTCGTCCAGATAACCACTTTTGAATTGTTGCACGTTGTATTCCAGGCCTATGCGGTATTTCCTGAATATCCTGCGCTTGACAGAAATACCTAAATGTATGCCACGATCCTTGAATGAAGAATACTGCTTGAAGCGGGTATCTACCCATCCGGTAAATTCATTCGCATTATCCTGGTCAAAGCCAATACCTATTTGGGGCTCAATAAACCAATTCTTTTGCTGCGCCTGGCAGTATAGACTGAGAAAAACTAAGATGAAGCAAAGTGCGCCCCATTTTGGAAGCGCACTTGATATAGATATTATCCGTTTCATTTGAGTTTTATTTTTCCTGAAATCCATGAGGCAATGCATAACATCCTGACATAGATCCACATTGCCATATTGTAGTTTCATTTGGCCTTAAATAAGGTTCCGCAGTCCAAGGCGTAAATTGGTGTTCTTCCATACCGCAGTTGTCCTGGTTATTCAAATCGTACTTTTTCTGCAAGGATCGGGTCATTATGGGTTGCCTTACAATGTGCGCCAGGTATGACCGGATACTAAATACGCTCATAATAAAATCTGACTTTCTCGATAAAATGACCATCTTCATCAAAGTCGAAATTTTCGATGCTTAAAACCAATTCTTCTTCATCAAAATAATGAATCAACACAAATTGATCCCGGGTATTGTCAAAATCTAATATCTCAAAATGATATTCCCAGACTCGGCCAGGAAGCCATGTTAAAGACGGGGAATAGGGGTATCCTGAATTGTAATTGTGGACTCCCAGTCTGCCGGAGATGAAGGAACTATCACTACAACCATAATAGTTATGGAAATAGAACTCCTCATCTTTAATGATTAGGTCGGCGGATGAGCAGTTGGTTTGGTTGTTGTATTCTTGCCCTAGTGCTTCGTATTTTACCAGTCTGTAATTCTGTTCGTCTTGTTGAAGTACAGACTCAATAAAAGGACGT
>DATFJT010000246.1:0-11331 GCA_035269065.1 Saprospiraceae bacterium
ATGCTGCAGAAAAAATCCGTGTCCTCCCATAATCTGTCCAATCAGTGATTCAGACAATTAAGGTGTAAGCTGAAAAACTGAGAATCACAGATGGCAGGATTGCCCGGATTTCACAGAAATGCTGCAGAAAAAATCCGTGTCCTCCCATAATCTGTCCAATCAGTGATTCAGACAAAGGAGGCGTAGAGGTGTAAGCTGAAAAACTGAGAACCACAGATGGCAGGATTGCCCGGATTTCACAGAAATGCGGCAGAAAAAATCCGTGTCATCCCGTAATCTGTCCAATCAGTGATTCAGACAAGAGCCCTCCAATTACCGCTGTACCACAAACTTGCCAATGCGCAAACCTGATTCCGTTTGCAACTGCACCAAATATACGCCCTGCTGCCATTGACCAATATCCAGGGAGATCGGCAGTGACTGGGTACCCTCAAAAACGGTGCGCTGCTTGAGCTGACCGGATAAATCGTATATGGAAACTGCCTGGACGTTTTCTGTAAATGACTCACCAAGGCTGATAGCTATTCGGTCTGAGGCCGGGTTGGGGGAGAGCTTCAATGAAGGATTTTTAGTTGCTCCTATTTCTCCGTTATTTACAACGCAACTCCTGCGATTAAGCACTAGTCGCATGGCAGGTACTGTTTTCGAGCTCCAGCCTGCCGTACTCCAGGTGCCATTGATGCTTGACTGACCTACACCGATGACATCCACATACCTGTCTTTGCCCAGGCATTCGCGGTACATATATTGCATGCCGTCATAATTGAGACCGGTGTAGCCCATCATATTCAGTTTGCGGTTGTCATTTTGCCAGGTGACTGCAAGAATGTAGTGCTTCCCTGCTTCCAGGGGAATCGGGTCAATGTTTTGGAGGTTATTGAAATTGTAGCTATTCATTTCACCGTCGATGCCATCCCGATAGGAAAATTCTACGAATCCGCCCCCTAAACTGCTTCGCTCGTCTAATTGCACCCTGTCATCGTCATTGGTATCTGTCCATTCCAGCATTTCAAACGAAACAAATTGCTGTCTACTATCAATACTATCCACCAGCTCGAAACCAAATTCTGCCCCCAAAATGAATTCTGATCCCGAGTAATTTTCCGGTACTGTGAATACACTGCCCCATACCCAGCCACTATCGGCGGCAGGACGGATGAGCTCATTCACCATTCCGGGGTCTTTTGACCATACGAGATCTGTAATACGGAAATTTTTCTGTACCCGAAAACGCGAACTGTCGACAGGTGCACCATTTTCTGTCATATACATGTCGATGGCGTATTGCCCCGGAGCTTCCGGCCGGATTGTATTGGTGCCGCAGTATTTAGCGTCTCCGTTTGTATCCTCAACTTCCAATTCGAAGTCAAAACGCTCCGGACCTTCAAGATTTATCTCCATATTATAATCGCTGCTGTCATTGATATAGAAGGACTCAGCTATACCTGTAAGATTTTCTGTCAAATAACAGGGAGTCATGGCGTTGGTGGGGTAGGGGTAGAATTGTGTATTGAACTTTGGACTGATATTGCTCGTAAAGTATACATCATCGATGTACCAGGCGTAGAAGTCACCAAAAAACTCAAACTTGAGTACTACTTCATCCTCTCCGGCGAGTTCCGGCATGAAGTATCGTTCGAGTTGGGAGCTGAGGGCATCGTTTTGTGGGTTGCTGCCGGAAACATATGTAGGCATGCCAAACGTCTGCCCGCCATCTGTAGACACGAAGAAACGCGTGACCGGATCCCCGGGATTGTTGTTTCCGTTGAGGCTGATAGCTATTTGCCAGAATTGTAAGTTAAGGTCCCCACCAGCATTGGACAGGTCGATGACAGGAGATATGAGGGAACAGCTGTGATTGGGGTAATTGTTCGGATTGTCCAGGTTGCCATTGTCAATGTTCCACTGGGTGGCATCGTATCCTGCAACACCATTGCAGCGGGAATAGGAATTCATCTGTACGCCAAACCAATCTTCGATGGCCAGATCAGTCCAGAACCAGGAGAGTTCTTCCACTGTATTGCCCTCATTTTCGATGGTGCAGTCTTCAACCCGCCAGCCATTCAGGCCACCGTCGAACTCACCCTGTCCGGCTTGATCGCCCCAGACGATGGATACATTGGGGCTGAGTTGAGGAAAGTCAGGTTGTATGCTTGCGGGCAAAGCCTCGCCATTTTCCAGGTCGGTCATGAGAAGCTCGCAGGCCATGCTTGTGATGAGAATGGAGGGAATGTCAATGCCCTCTGCATCCGGATGGTCTGCCATGTGGCGTAGGGCAGGGTCCGTATTGCAAATGACGACTGCCACAGCATCGTTGTTCTGAGCCTGGATGGTTTTCTCCCAAAAATCACAAGTGCCCCTTTGGACAACCGCGATGTTTCCCTCAATACGAGGATCATTGTAGGGTACGCATCCCAATCTGTTTTCGGTCCCATCATCAATCAGCACCAGGTCTGCTTCAATGGGAGGGAAGTTACAGGGGTCATTGATACCAAATGCCGCCAGGCTGGCTTCGTAGTCGCCGTAGCTATCGACCGATAACTGTACCTGGGCATTTGTAGAAGTGGCGAATAAGGTGATAAAGAAAATGAGGTATAGGTGCTTCATCGTATTAAAAATATAGGTGATCAAATTGGTCAGGTGCAAATAGGATAAAAAAAGGGCTGTCACCGAAGCAACAGCCCTTATCATTCTTAACATTTAAAAAGGCTGTTATTTGCCTACCACAAATCTTTGGGTGGCAATGCCTTCATCCGTTCTTACTTTTGCAAAGTACACACCAGTCGCGTAGTTATCTACGTTGATTTGTACTTGTGTATTTTGCACTCTGTCTAATTGTCTTACATCCATGATTTTACCGCTGATGTCGGTAATGCTCACCTCAAGATTTTCAACAGTATTCTCGAACTCGAGATCAAGGTTCACCACGCTTTGCGCAGGATTTGGATACAAGTTAAAGCTGTAGTCCTGCGTGATTTCTTCATTGGAAACAACCAAAGGCTTGGTGATCAATCGCATGATTGGAGCCGTACCTGAGTTCCAACCACCTGTGGACCAGTCTCCATTTATATCATTTTGACCTACTCCAATGACATCGTGGTAACGAGCGACATTGGTGCACTCATCATAAGCTACACGCATTCCTAAGTAATCCAAACCATTGTATCCCAAGATGTTTAAGTCTCTCTCAGAATTTTGCCAAGTCAAAGCCAAAATGTAGTTTTTACCGGCTTCTATTGGGATTGGATTGATGGTTTGCTCTTCTTCGAAATTATACGTATTCACTGCACCGTCAACTCCGTCTCGGTAAGTGAACTGAATAAATCCACCTCCAAGTGAGTTTCTTTCACCCAATTGAACAGTTGCATCTTCATTACTGTCATCCCACTCTAAAACTTCGTATGAAACGAACTGAGTGGATCCGTCAAGGCTGTCTGCCAATTCAAAACCAAACTCAGCACCATAGATCATGTCTGTTCCGCTGTAATTTTCATTGACCGAATAAACTGCTCCCCAAATGAAAGCTGGATCGTCTGCTGGACGAATAGAACCATTCACCTCGCCGGCATCTTTACCCCAAATGCTGTCCGTTACTTCAAATTGGAAGCTTACACTATTGTCAGAATAGTCAAAATCTGTTGAATCAGAATCTGCAGTCATTTCAGCTAAATAGCGACCAACTTCCGTGGGCTGGAATAACTGATCCGCACAATCAAAGCTGGTGGAATCGCTGGCCAAATCGCCAAGGTCTACAACAGAGCTTCCTGTAACAGGACCGCTATATTCAATATCTACTCTTGTACTTGGCTGTGTCTGAAGACCAGTATTGCTTACTTCAGCGATACCTAAAACGGGATCAACAAGGTTTTGAGGTGTCAAATAACTCGGTGCTGCACCATAAACAGATTCGTTGATGGTCAGGGAGTTGTTCGGTGTTTCGATGAAGTACACATCGTCGATGTACCAAGAATAGAAGTCACCGTAATATTCAAACCTCAATACTACCTGAGACTCCCCAGCCAATTCAGGTAGGAAATATCTTCTCAACTCACCGTTGGCCCAATTGGTCTGGTCCGCCGTTAAGATATTGTTTGTTTCCACGTAAATAGGCTCACCGAAAGTCATACCACCGTCAGTAGAGATAAATATTCTGGAAACCGGATCACCAGGGTTATCGTTTCCGTTCAGGCTGAAGTTCACTTGCCAAAACTGGAGTGAAACAGGTCCGGCACTGGAGAGATCAATCACTGGTGAAACCAACTCACAAGAGTGATTTGGGTAATTGTTAGGATTACTCAAGTCTCCATTATCGATATTCCATCTGGTGGCATCATAGCCTGCAGCACCATTGCATCTGGAATAAGAAGTCATTTGAGAGCCAAACCAATCTTCAACTGGATTTTCATACCATTGCCATTCGAGCACTTCGACTACATTACCGCTGTTGTCAGTGGTACAATTTTGACCAGTCCAACCATTGAGTCCTCCGTCAAATTGTCCCTGGCCAGGCTGATCACCCCAAGCGATAGTTACCGCAGGAGAAATAGTAGGCAAATTGCTGCTAATTGTAGCACTGGCTTCATTACCTCCTTCCAATTCAGCTAAGATGTTGAAGCAGTCTTCTACACCCAACAAAATGGTGGGAATAGATGCTGAACCAGTTTCAGGCGCCATTGGACGTAAGCCGGGTTCGGTGTTACAGATTAAGATGGCTACGGCACCGTTGGCCTCAGCATTCACCGTTTTTATTTCAAAACCACAATCCCCACGATTGACTACCGCAATTTTTCCGGCAATATCAGGATCATTGTAGGGGTCACAGCCCAATGAGTTGGGCGTACCGTCATTGACCAATCTCAATGTTGACTGCACATCAGTGAAATTACAAGGGTCGTTGGCCCCGAAAGCGGCAAGACTGGCATCGTAAGACCCAAGGCCTTCAATGTCGATTCGTGCCACTTGTGCCTGAGCCGTAAACAAGCCTGCGACAAAGATGATCGCAAAAATAAATTTGGTTTGCGTAAAGAATTTTTTCATAATATTTGTTAGTTTAGATGAATCAATTTTGATGTTGATAAAGTTAAGAATAATTATTTCTTAACAGAATATTAACTCCCCATTTTGGGGGTCTGTTTCTTCAATTCTTGTCTCATTTCCGACAGTTTCACGGCAACTACGCCGAGATGCTGACAAACAAGTCCGCCGGCTATATTACTCAGGCGCCCTATATCCTCTCCTGACAAACCAAATTTAGCAGCCAGGGTAGCAATGGCAAATACAGCGTCTCCAGCGCCACACACATCAACAATTTCCCTTGATTGCGTGGGCGTCCAGGCATTTTTTACTCCGTCGAAATAGAATACACCTTGATCAGACAAAGTAATAAGCAGCTTTTCCAATTCGCAGTTGTTTTTCAATGCCTCAGATTTTTCTTCTAGTAGCCTTGCCTCCGGCGTCCAATCCCGGGCACCGAAATGAGCCTGGAATTCTTTCCAGTTGGGTTTGAGCAATTGACAGGGACTGTAAGTGCACAAATCATGTTTTTTAGGATCTATTGAAGTGAAAATGCCCCTTTGTTCATTGAAGTTTAGCAATCTCTTGAGCAATGAATCTGTCAATAAACCCTTATCGTAATCCTGCACAAGTACCAGTTGAATCCCTTTTTCATCAATGCATCGCCGGTATTTATCAAAAACCAACTGACTCTGTTTTTCATCCAGAGATGCCAGATCTTCACTATCCACACGTAATAAGTGCTGCGAGCCACCAATGACCCGGGACTTGACCGTGGTTTTTCGATGTTCCATCTCGACTAAATAGTCAGCGCCGATACCCTGCTCCGGCAATATTTGTTTTAATTTCTCACCAGATGCATCTAACCCGATGCTACCGATAAGGAACACTTCACATCCGAGCGCTTTCAGGTTGAGTGCCACATTGGCTGCTCCACCAAGCTTTTCTTCTTCTTTCTGAAGAGAAACCACTGGCACAGGAGCCTCAGGTGATATGCGATCAACCTGACCATAAAGGTATCGGTCGAGCATGATGTCACCGATGACCAGGACGCGTTCGCCCTGAATTTTATCAAAGAAATTATTCCATTCGAACATTCCTCATTCTTTAATTCCAATTAAAATCATTTTCGCTGCATCGCGTTTCGAAAAAAAGTAGTTTTTTACCTTTTTTTCAGCCTTTTGTAGATTTTCCTTGCTGATTAATGTTTTGAAAGCGCGACTCATTTCCTTCTCATTGTATGCAATCATTTTGAGTAATCCCTTTTGTTTGAGAATGGCAGCCTCTGGGAAACGTTTGTTCTTCGGTCCGATCAGGATGGGTTTAAAATAGGCTGCAGGCTCGAGCACATTGTGCAGCTTTCCGGTGAATCCACCCCCTACATAAGTTACATCGGCATACCTGTAGATGTATTTTAGTGAACCCATTTGATCCCAAATCAGAATTTGTGTGTCTTTCTCTATGGGATATTGAGCTGATTTTCTACCGGTAGAGAAGGCAAATTTGCATGCTGCAAAGGTTTTTTCCATGGCCAACAGGTGTTTTTCGGATAAATCATGTGGTGCAATGATGAACTTGATATGATTCTCTGAACCAGCAAATCCGGCGAGTAATTTTTCATCCAGGGGCCATGTACTGCCGCAGATCAATACTTTCTCATCTCGACAAAAGTCTTCCAGCAATGCATCCTGATACTTCTGTTCTGCTTGCTTCAGGCATTGCTCAATACGCGTGTCCCCTGCCGCTATAACGGTTTCATGAAAGCCTTTGGAAAGCAACAGTTGCTTTGAGCTGTTATCGAGAACAAAAATTTTCTCAAAAAAGTGGAAGGTGCGACGATAGAAGGAACGAAAGGGCCAGCGGAAATAACTTTGTTCTGAATGAAAATAGGCAGAAAAAAGATAAGCCGGAATCCCTTTTTTCTTTGCGATGCGCAAGCAGTGGTACCACAATTCGTACTTGACAAAGAGCAAAATATCCGGTTTCAAATCTTTGAATAGTTGGTTCATTTTCCAGGGCAAGTCGGCTGGAAGATAGAAAAAATGATATTGAGAAAATTGATGTGCTACCTGCCTGTATCCAGAGGGGGAGAAAAATGAAATAAAAATGCGTACATCCGATTCGGATTCCAGCCTTTCTAAAATGGGTTTGGCCTGGTCGAATTCACCAAGGGAGGCACAATGAATCCAGTAACGCTTTTCATTGTCAGATTTGTCCGGAAAGTGGAGTGGGTGTGCTTGACGCTCTTTAACCCATAAGTCGGCGCGCGAATTGAAAAACGCGAAGAAACGCAGCAATAAAAAGTAGGTTCCTACAAAAATGGTATAGACAAAACTGAGCATGGTGGAAAATTAGAGAAAATCCAGGTCATTCGATTTACCGGCTGCGATCGAAACGATTAAGTGATCAATAGAAGTATTGTTTTCCTGGTTCATAGACACCTATAGGCAGCAAAATGCCAGCCTTAAAACAAGGAAGCAAATCGAAACGTCGCTGGCCCTTCTCACTGATATTGGTGCTGTAATTTAGGGTTCGCAAGCCTTCCGTAAAACCCTGATTCATCTCCATTAATATGTAGTATTTAACACCGACACCCCGGGCAGCTTCATTGCTGTAGAGGCCTATTTGCTGCTGAGTGACGAGCCCGCCTGTCAGGCGATCGTAGCCCGGCAGGTTGAAGTCCAGTACCTGGGGCACAGTTTGACTATCGTCCTGTACACGCACCTTGTGAGAAATAAAACCAATACCCGCATTTACCAGGATACCGGTCTTCCCTCTTTTTTCAAAGGGTATCAGCTTGCCAAACCCGACGGTGACATGCCACAGCCGTCCCCGCATGAAAATATCAGCGAAACGCTTATCATTTCCGATAATATTGCCTGTGGAAGTGCGTAAATTGGCCAATACATCTTCATTGACCTGAGTGCCAAAATGGTAATTCCCACTCAATCTATAGTACCAGTTATTTCCGGATAAGAATTCCGTTTTGGCCCCAATATTGTTCATGTAACCAAAGCGATCTCCTAAGTCACCCATCGGTATACTGGCCCCGTAATGGATGCCGAAAGAGAAGACTGAGAATCTAGCTTCAGATTTCTCGGGTGTTTGAGAAAATGTGTAACTTGCACTTCCTAGAAAAAGGCTCAAAATCGCGAATAATACGGAGCCTTTTATTTTATCTATCGACTTGTAAATCATATTTTTATGTCTGCTCTCCCAATGATTGATCTCAAGACGCAATATAAACATATTGAATCAGAGGTGCTCGAGGCAATGAAAAATGTTTTGGACTCTAACCAATATGTCAATGGGACTGCAGTCAAAAACTTTACTTCTCATTTAGAAAATTATCTTGGGGCAAAAGCCGTCATTCCTTGCGCCAACGGGACGGATGCTTTACAAATTGCCTTGATGTCCTTGGGTTTGAAGCCAGGTGATGAAGTGATCACGACCCCTTTTACATTTGTATCAACGGCTGAAGTGATAGCCCTGTTAGGCTTGCAGGTTCGGTTTATTGATATTTATCCAGATACATTCAATATGAATGTAGAGCAGCTTCAGGAGGTAGCTTCTCCCGCCACTGCCTGCATTTTACCCGTGCATTTATTTGGTCAATGCTGTGATATGGAATCGGTGCTCAATATAGCAGGACGATTCAACATTCCGGTGGTTGAAGACAATGCGCAAAGTATAGGTGCGGACTATCACTTCTCCGATGGAAAAAAAGTCAAATCCGGTTTACTAGGGGATATTGGCTGCACTTCATTTTATCCGACTAAGAACCTTGGAGCTTACGGCGACGGTGGGGCCATTTTTACTCAGAACGAAAAATTGGCGGATAAAATCCGAATGATTTGTAATCACGGTAGCAGTCAGCGTTATTATCACGATGAGGTAGGAGTGAATTCCCGCCTGGATTCACTGCAGGCTGCTGTCCTGGATATTAAACTGAAGCATCTCGATACCTACAATCAACATCGAGCAGATGCAGCTGAGCGGTACAATCAATTGCTGGCAGATCTTGAGCACGTTATTACACCGGCAAAATCTGAATTCTCAGATCATGTGTACCATCAGTATACAATACGTGTGACGGATGGTTTGAGGGATGAGCTACAGAAAAAGCTTCAAGAGCAGGGAATACCAAGTGGTATTTATTATCCGGTTCCACTGCATTTGCAAAAGGCTTACAGAAAATTTGGTTACGGCGGTGGAGATTTTCCTGTTTCGGAGCAGATGAGCAAAGAAGTATTGAGCTTACCCATGCATTCAGAGTTGAAAGAAGAAGATCAGTTGGTGGTCGCAACAGCCATCAAAAATATTTTGGGAGAATTGAAATAAAGAAGTGGCCATTTAGCTGGCCTGGTTGTTTCATTCTAGTACAGTAACCAAAAGGTGAATATGAAAAGAGTATTAATAACAGGAGCAGCCGGTTTCCTGGGTTCTCATTTGAGCGACCGCTTTATCAAAGAGGGTTACCATGTCTACGGAATGGATAATTTACTGACTGGCAGCCTTGACAACATTAAACATCTTTTCGAAAACGAGCATTTCGAGTTCTACCACCACGATGTGAGTAAGTTTGTATACGTGCCTGGCCCACTGGATTACATATTGCACTTTGCTTCACCTGCCAGTCCAATTGATTACCTGAAAATGCCTATTCAGACAATGAAGGTGGGTGCCTTGGGTACGCATAATTTATTGGGCCTGGCTCGTGCGAAAAACGCAAGAATATTGGTTGCGTCTACCTCTGAAGTGTATGGCGATCCAGAGATACATCCCCAGAAGGAAGATTACTGGGGCAATGTGAATCCTATCGGCCCGAGGGGTGTCTACGATGAAGCCAAGCGTTTTTTGGAAGCCATTACGATGGCATACCACACCTATCATGGACTTGAAACCCGTATTGTTCGCATTTTTAATACCTATGGCCCCAGAATGCGGGTGAATGATGGCAGGGTGCTTCCGGCATTCATTTCCCAAGCTATTAGAGGCGAGGGATTAACTGTTTTCGGCGACGGAAGTCAAACAAGATCTTTTTGTTACGTCGACGACCTGGTAGAAGGCATTTATCGCTTGCTTCTCAGTGACTATCACCTCCCTGTAAACATTGGCAACCCTGATGAAGTTACCATTAAAGAGTTTGGAGAAGAAATCCTTGAACTCGTGGGCAACCCGGAAGCCCATCTAATTTACAAGGAGCTGCCCATAGACGATCCGAAGAAAAGAAAACCGGATATTGGTCTGGCAGCTGAGGTACTCAATTGGCATCCCAAGGTGTCCAGGGCTGATGGATTAAAAATAACCCTAAAGTATTTCGAAGACGTTTTGGCTTGACATGGCCGAAATATGATAGATATACTATTGAAAATTACAAATAGGGAATTGTCGATAAAAAGTTCGGGGCATAAAAACGTTCATGCCATTTTAGATGTACATACATTTGTAGTAGAAATTTCAAATAAACAGCTCCATTTTGACTTTTAAATCCTGCAAAACTGAGTCATCATAAATAAATTTCACACCATAGTGCTTTCCATCTTTATGGCCGTTTTTGCTGGACAGGATTTGTTTGCCCAGAGATTGATTGGTGCGCGAATCGGAATGTGCATTTACCAGGGAGATTTAATAAAAGAAGACTTTGATATTGCTCAAAGTTATGTTGGTACTGGTGGATTTGTAGAATGGCATATTGTGCCTCAGTTGGCCTTCCAGGTGTCCGGAAATGCCTTAAGAATTTCTGGAAACGACAGGAAGTACGAGGAAAGGAGTAATCCAGGAAGATACAAGCGAGCGATTAAAATGGACAACCTTTTGTTGGATATAAGTGCCAAGGCAGTTTATTATCCTTTTTACAAGAATTCTCCCAAAAGCGGGGCCATGTTAGATGCCGGATTGCAGCCTTACATTGGTGTGGGTTTGGCTTTACCCTTAAATTTCCATCAAATTACGGATCAGAATCTTGATGATGGATTGCAAAATTTTGACGCCGAACAGCTTTTTCTGGCGATCCCCATTAGTTTTGGGTATCAGGTGTTTTTCAATAACAGATTTGGTGTGGGCTTAGAGTTGCAATCGACGTTTACACTGAACGATGAATCCCTGGACGGTTATGGTCACCCGGGAAGTGCCAATAATGACTTATATCACTTTTTCTCGGTGAATTTCGTTTATAATTTGGGTAAGTCATCGAAGAAGACCTAAAGGAAATGTTTATTTCTAACCATGAAATTAACCGACAATAGTAATAAAATCTGAAGCTCCGAGAGTTTAAGTCGAAAAATTATATATCTTTGCAGCCGCTAAAGAAGGATT
>DATFJT010000247.1:0-12367 GCA_035269065.1 Saprospiraceae bacterium
AGATGGTAGCTTAAACCCCAATAAAAATCATGAATACGACAAAAAGGGCAATGAAATAGAATGGAGCAGATGCAATGCAGACAGTAGCTTATACTTCAAGGCCAGAAAAGAATATGACGACAATGGAAATTTAACTAAAGAGAGCAAGTACAACTTAGACAGCAGCTCATTCTACAAGTTCACATATAAATATGACAATAACGGAAATATAATCGAAAAGAACTGGTACAATGCAGACGATAGCTTGTTGTCTAAGGAGATAAATAGATATAACGATAGGGGGAAAAAGATCGAATCAAGGAAAAACGATGCGGCTGGCAGCTTACACTACAAGTTCACTGCAAAATATGACGATAAAGGAAATATGGTTGAATATAGGTGGTACAATGCAGACGGAAGCTTAGAATTCAAGGAAACCCGTCAATATGAGTACGACGATCATGGTAACTGGGTTAAACGGATTGATTTTAGGAATGAAATACCCCAGTTCATCTTGGAGAGGGAATATAAATACTACAAATAACACCTCACCGGTGAAAGATATTAAACTTTTCTTTAGGATACGTCTAAACTCCTTTTGTCACTTAAGGAAGATTCTCTCATAAACAAGATAAAAGATCTTGCTTTCATAGCATTTTAGAAACCAACGTAGACTACTAATCAAGGAAATAAAAGAAAAGAAGAGGTCGCGGGCGGATTCGAACCGCCGTACAAGGTTTTGCAGACCTCTGCCTAGCCACTCGGCCACGCGACCTTCTAAAGATTTCTTTTACGAGATCGTAAAGAGACGCAAAGATAAAGACTTTTTTGGTCCTGTACAAGTAGTTGAAGGATAAGGATAAGCTTGAGAATCATCTCAAAAGTGGTCAATGCTATTCAGGCATTTACAATTCACAAAGGACAAACTGACCACCGACAACTGATCACTGATCACTGATCACCAACCTTCAACCTTAAAACCTAAACCCAACGGACAGTTGCAAAGCAGCCAGGGTATCCTCATCATCTCTCAAGACCAACCGGTTATCCGCATCCAACTGCTGCCAATCGGCATCCATAGAACTGTTCGTGATGTCGTTGAAGCCGTAATAATAACCGACTCCCAGGAACAAGCCTTTGTTAAAAAAGAAATTAAACTCACCCATCAAGCCGAAGTTGATGACGGTATACAAGGATTCCTCTTTCTCATTGAACTCAAAATAAGCGAGGTGGGTCCCCGGGAATTGTACCTGCTCCAGACCGGTATTGAATTCAATCGGGCGCTCTCCTTCCCGGGCATCATCCCGATAATACTGGTGGTCGATGATGGAGCGAAATTGTATGGGCTCTCTTCTGTATTCACCGTCAAATGTAATACTCCCGCTAGCCGTGGAAGCCACCAAGATGCCCAGGCTGGGCCCAAATGTAAGCTCAAATTTGCCGTACTTACCGTACAGCATCAATGGAATCTCTATGTAGGAGTTGCTCACTGTGAGGCTGATGCGCTTACTGCCACTTGATACCTGTCGCTCATTTGTCTCTACATCTCTCAAGAACAAATAACTGTCTTCTGAGTCGAACTGGATATTCCCGCCACGCTGTGTAAAAAGCAAGTAACTGCGCAAGCCGAAATAATCAGCAATTTCATAATTGAGAATGGCACCGACGTGAAAGCCGTTGGCATTATTAAAGCTCTCCAGTTCTTCCCCACTGTCATTCACAATTTTAGGTCCATCCATATAATTGATATTATAGCCGGCTTTGAACCCACCAGAAAACTGACCAAAGGCTGTAGACACCCAAAAGACAAGAAGGATAAAAATGAAAATACACTGTTTCATACCAAGGATTTATTGTGTTGGTCTAAACGACCTTAAAGATAGCCAATTCTCTTATCAATGGTATATTTGCCCTCCTTTGACTGGAGTTTCTAATTATGAGCAAACGCAATAAACTGAAGAAATTTGAAGAAATGGCTTTTTTCTCCAACGTCCGTCAATGCCCGGATCCTACCAAGCCGCAATTGTACCATCAAAACGAACCCTCAGAGGCCTTGAAGGGCAAGTGGAGTACAGCTTTTTTTGACAACGATCATCCATTGATATTGGAACTGGCCTGTGGCAAAGGAGAATATACCCTGGGTCTGGCCAGACGTTATCCCGAACACAATATTGTAGGTGTGGATGTCAAGGGAGCCAGAATCTGGAGGGGAGCCAAAACGGCCATTGAAGAAGAAATCAACAATGCCGGCTTTCTCAGAACGCGTATTGAAGTGCTGCATGCCCTTTTTGACAAAAATGAACTAAGCGAAATCTGGATTACTTTTCCAGACCCATTTCCAAGTAAAGAGAACCGAAGACTCGTGTCGCCCAGATTCCTGGATATGTTCAGGCTTTTACTGAAAGAAAATGGCATTCTCCACCTGAAAACAGATGACACCGACTATTTTAACTATGCTGAAAAACAACTGGCCAGGCACCCAAGCTTTAACATTACAGCATGTAATAGAGACATCTACGCCACAGAAGATATTCCCGAAATCCTCGAAATCAAAACATTTTATGAAAAACAGCACTTAAAAGCAGGTAAAACAATCAAATACCTAAAAGCAATGAAATACTGAAAGGGTGCTCTGGTTAACACTTCAAACGAATTGCTTAGTTTTGAGGAAACTTTAGCCATGCCGAAGCAATTGTCCGTTATCGTCCCTGTCTACAATGAGTCGCGTACCATTGGTGATATCCTCAACAAACTGGTTAAAACCAAACTGATAAATGAGGTGAGCATGGAAATACTTTTAGTAAATGATGCCTCTACCGATGATTCTGAGAAAAAAATAAAGGCCTTCATAGAGACGCACCCTTCTGAAAATATCCAATATTTCAAACATGAAAAAAATAGGGGTAAAGGAGCGGCATTACATACAGGCATAGACAAAGCAGGTGGTGATTTCATCGTCGTTCAGGATGCAGACCTCGAGTACGACCCCGGAGAGTTCAATGTGCTCTTATCGCCCCTGCTAAGTGGTGTGGCGGACGTTGTTTACGGCTCGCGGTTCATGGGTGGTCGTCCGCACCGCATCCTGTTTTTCTGGCACTCTCTCGGCAATCAATTTCTAACTCTTCTCAGCAATGCCATGACCAATCTCAACTTAACGGACATGGAAACCTGCTACAAAATGTTCCGAAGCGAACACCTTAAATCGCTCAAACTATTGGAAAAACGTTTCGGCTTCGAACCTGAAGTCACGGCGAAGATGTCCCGCATACCCGGTATTCGCATATACGAAGTGGGAATATCCTATTATGGAAGGACTTATGCCGAGGGTAAAAAAATCAATTGGAAAGATGGTTTTAGGGCTATATACTGCATCCTGAAGTACAATCTTTTTTCAAAATGAAAGATAGACGAGGTAAATGCCAAAAGACAGGAACATAAGACCGGTAAATAACTCCAGGCGCTCCTTCCACCTATTTCTTATGGCACGCCCAAGGCGCTCGGCAAAAAATATCTTTAAATTATCCCCAACAATAATCGTGAAGAGGAGCGTGATTACCAAGGCCAAAAGCTCGCTGTCTGAATAGTCTACGCCCAATTTAGAGCCCGTTATCAAACCAATCCAGAAAAATAAGGTGAATGGGTTAAAAGTATTGATGGCAAAGCCTTTGGAGAAGAGAAACAAATATTTGCCGGACAGTTCAAGCTTTTTTTGACGATAGGATCTAAAACGTTGTGCCAGTTGATGCACGCCCACGGATAAAATGACTCCGCCCCCAAGCAGGCTCAACATTCGAATCCAAGGGTGATCCCAGCTGATCTCCTTCTCAATATATTGACTGAAATACAAAAGTAAAACTGCAAAAAGCACATCGCTAAACCAAATTCCAGAACCTAGCACCTGGGCCTTCAGTCGTCCGTAGCTCATGCTCGTCTGTATGAGTGCAAAGAATATAGGTCCCGTAATAAGAGCAAGACCGCAACCCAAAAGAAAACCCGCTATAATCGCTTGCAGCATAAAATTATGATTCAGGCAACGTATTGGCGATTCAATGTATCAAATAAAGAAGTAAAGAGACAAATAGACAAGCTCTTTTGTTAAATAAAGGCATTGTCTTGAAAAAAAGTCGATCTTGTTATACATTAATGCTTCTAAAAATTATTTTTGTACACTCTGCTTTCCTGAAATATTAGGAACAGGGCTTCGAGTCACCCGAGTTATTCGAAACAGTGATTCACTGAATTCGAAATCTAATTTTGAACTAAAGGTCTTTTAGAGGCTTTTGCCCCAATAAAAAATTGTAGAATGAAGAAATTTTTACTTTCCGTTTTATTTCTATCTAGTCTCTGTTTCGCAACAGCACAGGACATCCATTTTTCTCAGTTTTACGCTTCACCGCTAACGCTCAATCCCGCACTAACCGGGGTCATGAATTGCAATACGAGGGTAACTGCCAATTACAGAAGTCAATGGGCATCAGTGCTAAATACCAATGCATTCAGGACGTATTCCGTATCCTACGATCAAAAAATACCTGTTGGCCGTTCTGATTACTTTGGAATAGGCGGACTTTTCTGGAGCGATGTAGCTGGTCAGACTGATTTCGGCACGGTCACGGGAAAATTGTCTTTGAGCTATTCTAAAAAAATGGGTGGATATGGAAAAACCGCACACTATTTAGTCGTAGGCGCAAACGGTGGAGTTTCCAGAAGAGGGGCGGATTTCCTCAATGCTACTTGGGGCATCCAATACGATGGTCGAAGCGGTGCAGATACAAACATAGACCCTCAGGAAAATTTCAACAACAATAACTTCCTCTTTGCAGATATGGCTGCAGGATTGCTATGGTTCAGCGTGTTGGACGACAACAGCAACTTTTATGTAGGTGCTGCCATGAGTCACCTCAACAGGGCCAATCAGTCCTTTAATGACGATGAGTTTGAGGCACTATACACAAGATTTACAGGCCACGCGGGAGGTCAGTTCTTAATAGGACGAAGCCTAGGATTAAACCCGGGAATAGTCGTATTCTCGCAGGGACCTTCATTTCAGACCAATCTCGGTACCAATCTTCGGTTTCTTCTTGGCAATTACAGGAGGTCAAACCAAGCAGTACAATTTGGTGTATGGTACAGAATGGCCAATGCCTATGACGGTAGTGGTGCAGCAAATGCAGAACGCGAAGAACAGCTTTTTGCCAGCGATGCTTTGATTCTTACAGGTAGATTTGATTATGAGAGTTTTTCTATCGGATTTTCTTACGACATCAATGTATCTGATTTGGCTGTAGCCAGCAATGGAAATGGCGCATTTGAGTTTTCGCTCATTTACATGTTCTGTGGTCCAGAAGCCAGAAGCACTTATTGCCCTCGATTCTGATTTAAAAAAAAGCAGGCTTCCACATCAGATGAGTCAAAAGTATTCGTTATCTTTTGACTTACTAACCACGTAAATTGAATCTGTATGTTTGGATCAAAAAAGAAAGAAAGCACTGCAAGCAATACCAACAAAGGCAAGATGCTTCCTTCTTCCACCCCATCCATCAACTCCCTGGTGGAAGGCACCTTTGTAGAGGGAACTATAAGGTCTGAAAGCGACATACGTATTGACGGCTCCGTCAAAGGAACGCTCAATTGTAAGGCGAAGGTCATCATAGGGCCTACTGGTGTTTTTAATGGAGAAATCAACTGTCAGAACAGTATGATAGAGGGTTCTTTCCAGGGTAAACTCAATGTAAAAGATCATTTGCAAATACAGGAGTCTGCTAAAATAGAGGGGGAAATCAACACAGACCAGTTGAGCGTTCAACCAGGTGCTATTTTCAATGTGTCTTGTGAAATGAACAACCAGGTGACCGCTAAAAAGTTGGAAACCAAAGCAAATGCCACAGTTGGAGCCAAGTCTGGCGATAAGTCAAAAGCCAAGACGGATACACAACCAGCACTTGCCGACAAGAAGGGTTAAAAGATCCTATTGATCTATAAGCATTATTTCAAGGCTACGCCTGGTAGCGCCATCATTCATCAAGAAGGTCTATTCTATGAAAAAAGACGCTAATAAGACCACCCAAAGCTATACGAAATACAGCTCCTGGGCTTTCGAAATGGTCGCCTATATCCTCATTGGCTATTTCGCAGGTCAGGCCTTAGATAAATATTTCTTAACTGATCGCCCTTATTTCACAGCCGGTCTCATTGTTTTATTGGTCGCAGGAGCTTTTTACAAACTCATTTATCAACTCGAAAAGGACAGGAAAGACAATGCGTAATTCCTTTATCAAGTGGCACCTGTATGCGCTTTTCTTTTCAGCAGTATTCCTTGCCGTTCAGCTCGTCATCATGCAATTGCGCCCCTTCATGGATCTCAGCCTATACGCCATCCTTCTTTTCAGTATTTTTGCCGTAGTGATTTATTTTATTTCAATGAAATTCATCCATCATAGAAATAAATTCCTGTTTGGGAACATCATTCTTATCAGCACCTTTGTGAAAATATTGCTGTCTATGGCCACAATCTTTACGTATTTTTACCTGAAATCCCCCGAGAGCAAATTATTTATTTTGCCCTTTTTGGTGGTGTACCTCATCTTCACCATCTTTGAAACTATATTTTTAGTCCAAATCAATACCAGTGAATCCGGAAGAAAATAAATACCGCATAGAAGTAGATGAGCGCCTGGAATTACAATTTGATTCCCGAGAGCACGGCCTGGAGATATATCAACAGGAAAAGGATGAAATCTATTTTCGACAAGAAGGTAAAAACTATAAAGCCGAATTGATTAATCTGGATCGCTATGAGAAAACCATGACGGTTTTAATGAATGGTGAATACTTCAGTTTGGACATCAATGATAAGGTAGATTTAATGATCGAAGAAATGGGCCTCGAATTAGACGCCGAACAGAACATTAAAGAAATCTTAGCCCCAATGCCCGGACAAGTCTTAGAGGTTCTTGCTAAATCGGGGCAAGAGATTCAGGAGGGAGAAGGCCTGCTTGTATTGGTGGCCATGAAAATGGAAAATCTGATCAAAAGCCCAATCAGTGGCATCATTTCCGAGGTCAGCATTCAGTCGGAGGATGTGGTAGATAAGGGGCAGGTGCTCATTCGTTTTGAATAGACGACTTATCTGATATATTTCTCGCGGTAAAATTGTTCATACGTGTCCACTGATTTTATGCGGATCAATTCCCTGTAATTGATTTGACTGATCGGGTAGGCAGTAAAAGATTTACCTCCAAGTACATCATCGTATTTCTCAATTAGCGTATTGACGTAATCCTTAGCCTTTTTAGCATCCTGAAACTTCCTGATGGTCAAAAGAGGCGTTTCCCCTGATGTATCCAGGAAGATATTACTCACTTTTAGTCGTTCGAGACGGAAAAACTTGTTGTTAAAATTACTGAAAGCAATTTTCGCCTGGTTTACAGTGACTGAACTAGAGTTATAAGAAACAACCACATAATGCATCATGTCCGGGTTGTACTTGAAATTGTGCTGTACGAGATCCAATTCATTCTGATCTTCATTTCCGTCCTCCGACTCACCCTCATCGTCTTCCTTAATGGAATCATCCGTATACAAACCCAAAATATCCAATATTTCTTTCGCACGCTTGCCCTCTTCGGTCCCTTTGTGTCGCCCGATGACCTCTCTAAGCGATCGGATGTATTCCGATCTTCCTCTCATATGTCCTAGACACAAAGCCGCAAGAAGATCAAATTTAGAAGCATATGTGGTACTCATTTCGAATTTGGATTCACGAGCCTGTATTTTATCATAGGCCAACTCGTAATTTTCCTTCTGAAAGTCGTCATAAACTTCATCGTAATAGCTTTTCACTATTTCCTCTTTGTTCAGTGCCTCTTTCAACAAATCAGGGTTTTCGAGCGCCTTGGCATAATTCGTTTCAGGATACTTTTGCAATATGAGTTGCTTGTATTTATCTGATTGAGGCATTTTACCTATATCCTGGTAACTCAAATAGAGGTAAAAATAGGTTTCCAACTCCCTCGGACTACCAGGATATTTTTCCAACAGCTCTTCATGCACTGAAATGGCTTTGTTGTACTGCTCCAATTTATCCCGGTAAAGCACGCCGAGTTGATACATCGATTCAGCGATTTCTTGCCGGAGTTTATCAACTTCCTCCGGACTTTCGGGAATGAAATCCAAAATACGGTCGACATCCTCATCTGTCAGGACAAGGGCCTCGTATTGTTCTATTTCTTCATTCTCTGTAAAATTGTTCTGGTTCAAGCTCGATATTCGCCAAAAATCCTGTAAGGATATGTCCCCCCAGACTCTTTCAAAGTTCTTTTCTCCCTTTTTACTCAGCTTTTCATCGTAAGCAAAAAATTTCGAATCTTTACTTGTACTGTTACCCGTTGCTGCTTGCCGCGACTGATACCTGCTTCCTAACCTGGATTGTATACTCCCGTCTGGTCTGTTTTTGGCTGCCTCTTTTTGTTGTTGAATTTCATAGGCAAAATCACGGCGTTCTTTGTCAGAAAGGTCCATTAAGTTGAGTAAGCTGTCATTCAGCTGGATAATCTCAATGTTTTCTGCTATCTCCTTGAGATTGCCACTATTCGATTCTACATAAAAATACCGATCGTCCGTCTTGGTCATGAACATCAGTGTGCTATCAAAATAGTACTTGGCATCAAGGTAATCCTGTCTTTTGTAATTCATTTCAGCCAACTGAAAATAAGCTTCTGCCAGCTGGTTTTCGTCCCCAGTACTGTTTTGAATGGATTTCCGGAAGTACTTCTCAGCCTCCACCAAATCACCGCTCTCCATCGCAAGACGAGCCATGGCAAAATAGATTTGATCAAAATAATCTACATTCTTTCCATCATCCAACATTTGTTCGAGGCTCTTTTGTACTTTTTCTGGATCCTCGTTCACTAAAGCCCTAATCTCAATTAGCTTAATCTGAGCAGCAAAGACCATTTCATAGACCGGGTTGAAATTAATACAGTCCTCAAATGCCAATTGGGCCGCCTGGTATTCCTTATTTCCCATCGCAAGCTGACCCCGGATAAAAGCATAACGCGCCTTGGCATAATTATCCGTTGACGCCTCAATAGCCATTCTTAATTCTTCTGAAGCCTGGGTGAACTGTCTTCGTTCCAAGTTCCAATAAGCACGAATGGGGTATTGCTGCCTGGTGATGCGGTTAGGCAAGTCATACTTCTCAAACCTATCAAGAGCCAACTCAGCAAAAATGAAATTTCCTGAGGCTGTGTAGGCCTGCGCTATCCACAAGAGTGCTTCGTAAAAGGCCGGAATTTTATCTACGACGCGACCGTCATAAACCTCGTACTGATCGATTGAGGTGTAGCGTTTTACTTGTGGCCCCTGATCTTTGTCCTTCTTTTTCTTTTTTCTGCCTTTCTTCTTTCTTTTTTTCTTGTCTTTTTCTGGTTTTACCTTGACATTTTCAATCTTTTCCAGATAACCCGGGGAATATTTGGTGGTCAGGTATTCAAGTGTTTTAACAGACTGCTCGTAATCTTTCTTTATAAACAGTGCTTTCGCCAACAATAGATAAGAATCATCCACCCAGTCGCTGGAAGGATGCTTGGAGACAACCGTAGCCAGTTTCTCCATAATTTTATCCATATCCTCTTTATAATTGAGGTAGGCCTCATTCTTCATATATGGAAAGACGGGTAACAGCTGGTTGTAGTTATAATTGTAAGACTGGTTCAATTCTGCCTTGCTGGCATCCCATAATTCTCTGGCATTGAAATAGCCATTGAATTTTGCAGTCGTGTTTTGGTAAACCTCGCCTATGGAGCTCAGCTCTTCCCTCTTCTTCTGACTTGAGTTACAGGAAGCGAGTACAAATACAAATGCCAGCGCTGCAAGCACTGCTTTCTTCATAACTTCTATTTTGAAATATTCAATTCTGTCATGATGAGAACAACCCATTGAAACAGAAATATCAATCCAATATTTACTTTCTTCGGTAGAATCAGAATTCAATACACCGCGCACAATATGCCATTATCCAACGCAATTATAATAGGAGCAGTATATTTGGTACAAATTTAGTTCATAATTTGATTCCTTGACAATGGCTGAGAAAAAGAGCACGTGGCAGAGTTTTAAGGAGCGTATGCAGAATACCTACAGACTCATTGTTCTTAATAATGAGACCCTTGAGGAGGTAAATTCCTTTAACCTCACGCTGCTAAATCTCTATGTAGCCATTTGCAGCTTCATTGTCCTAGGAGCACTACTTTTCTTTTTTCTCATATCCTTTACACCGCTCAAAAGACTTGTTCCGGGATACGGAGAATTGAGCAGCAACCGAGAACTCCTGTACTTATATAAAAAAATTGATACGCTGACACATTTGGCAGAAAGCCAGCAACTGTACATCGATAATTTTCGTCATTATGTAACAGGTGAAATCCCACAGACGCTGGACAGCAGTGATGTAGATGCAGAAATCATTCCTGAAGAGCTTGTAGAAAGAATAGAAGAGGACGAAATTCTACGCAAAGAAATTCAGCTAGAAGAGGACTTGAGCCTGGCTGATAATAGCGATCCTTCTTTTAAGGATAGGAAACTCGAGCATATTCATATGGTTTCCCCTATAAAAGGTACTATATCCACCAGTTTTCAGCCAAGTATCGACCATTATGGGGTAGATGTGCTGGGCCCTAGTAATACAGCCATTAAGGCCGTTATGGATGGCATCGTTATTAGTGCAGACTGGACCCTCGAAACAGGAAACACCCTGGCTATCCAACATCACAACGATGTCATTAGCGTTTATAAACACAATTCACGACTCTTGAAGCACGCCGGAGATGTGGTAACAGCCGGAGAGGCCGTGGCGATCATCGGCAATAGTGGCACCCTGTCAGATGGTCCTCATCTACACTTCGAAATATGGCACGATGGCGTTCCCCTTGATCCAGAGAAATACATCGTTTTTAACTGATCTCCCGGGGTCCTTCCATGAATCTAATGTTAAGAATTCGGCCATCCACTGATCAAGTGAACTGAACTGATTATATTAGGCGGAAACAAAAGAGGTAGTATGGCTTTTAGAATTCTTGCCAATGACGGCATTCATGCAGATGGAAAGAAAAAATTGGAAAATGCGGGATTTGAAGTGATCACTGAACGCATTGAACAGGATGACCTGCCCAAAGGCCTTCAGAAATTTGATGTCGTCCTTGTCAGAAGTGCTACTAAAATAAGAAAGGAATTGATCGATCAATGTCCCGACCTGAAACTGATCGGAAGAGCTGGTGTGGGGATGGACAACATCGATGTCGACTACGCCAGAGGAAAAGGCCTCAAAGTCATCAACACACCTGCGGCCTCATCTCGTTCTGTTGCTGAACTAAGCCTGGGTCATTTAATCAATCTAAACAGGTATTTGCATCTTGCGAATCGCGAAATGCCAGAGAGGGGAGCTACAGAATTCAAGAAACTCAAAAAATCATATGCCAAGGGGCACGAATTGTTAGGTAAAAAACTCGTCATCATAGGCTTTGGCCGCATCGGACAAGAGTTGGGAAAAATAGCACTAGGCATGGGCATGAACGTACTTCCCGTTACCCGATCCAAAAAGAAATACGATCTGGATCTTCAATTTCCCGGTATTGAGGCTGCCATCAGCACCTCCCTCCAATCTTATACCCTGGACGAGGTGTTACACCAAGCGGATGCCATCAGTATTCACGTACCCTCTCAACCAGGGGCAGTCCTAGGCAAAGAGGAATTAGGTAAACTTAAAAAGGGTGTCCTGTTAATCAACACTTCCCGCGGAGGTATCATTGATGAAAAAGCCTTGCTCGAAAAATTGGATGACGGGACCGTGGCCGGTGCTGCTTTGGATGTTTTTAATAACGAACCCACTCCGGATCCACAACTTCTCAACCACCCCAAAATCAGCTGTTCACCTCATATTGGTGCCTCTACACTCGAGGCTCAGAGCAATATTGGGCTAGAATTGGCAGATCAGATTATTGACCATTTTGGCGAGTAGTAAAGTGTTTGTTTTACTTGCTGAATTTTTGGAGTAACCTCACGACAGCCCTTTCAATAGATTGAAAGGATTCCACATCTTTAGATTGATAGATGAACATCAGGTGAACTAAATCTGCTTCTTTCGTTTCCGCATTTTGAAACATGACGGATTGGTTGATTCTGAAGGCCTCGAGCATACGACGCTTGAGTAAATTTCTTTCGACTGCCTTTTTAAATTTTTTACGTGGGACACTAAAAGCGACCCTAAAAGGTCTTTTTAGCGGACGATCCCCGCTGTTATCTTGCTTTTTAAAAACAAGACCCACAGGGTACTGATGAATGAAACGCCCCTCTTTAAAAAGACGGGCGATTTCCTTTCTAGACTTAAGCT
>DATFJT010000248.1:0-2972 GCA_035269065.1 Saprospiraceae bacterium
CTGAAATTGTATTGCAAAACAATGTTACTGCTGTTGAAATCGATGTGGGCTCCTGCAGAATCTCCAGGGCCATTTGCATTAGTAAAGCTATTGTGTTCTATCAAAACATTCGATGTGCTCCAAGTCCATAGACCACTGCCACGACCCCATTTTCTTGAATCATCTTCACTCCCTGAACGGTCGATTGTGTTACCAACAAAGTGTCCGTCATATACTCCGGACATTTGGATTCCAGGCCCTCCGGATCTGATAATCTGGCTATTTGATACCTGAATATCTTTTATTCCAAAGTCATCTCCGGTCTTGGGAGACGTAAATTTGATACCTGTATGTGCAACATTCTCAATTAATACGGAGTCAATCTTTATATTTCTGAGAAGGGAACCTTTGTTGGTGTTAAAAACACGAATTCCCCAACCATAACTTTGAGTACCATTAGCTGTAGTAACTTCGTTCGCACCACGATTATAGCCGGGACGCTCGTAAAAAATATCTTTTATCTCTAGATTGCTGAGACGGAAATTTTCAAATACACCAAACTCCGTAACATCAATTCGGATACCGATACGCATTGTATCATTATTACGCACATTGATCTCTTCTCCTGGTACCGGGCCGGCTGTAATAGATAAGTTCTTGACATCAATGTAGCTGGAGTTTTCAATATGAACTGCATTTAGAACACCTTCGGTGTGAATCAAGGCAAAATCATTGTCGATACTTTCCGATGCATTGTAGGAGGTCACGAGAATTGGCGATTCTATTGAGCCTCTTCTATTCTTTATTATGAGCGGATGTATAAATGTTTGACCCGCTGCGAGTAAAATTTTATCCCCAGGATTTAATTCAATAGTCTCTAATTTTGATAGTGATTTCCATGGTTTAACAGGTGAGATACCGGAATTCGAGTCATTTCCTGTTTCAACATTAAAGTAGTAGGAGGTAGTCTCGTCGACATTGTTATCTGAGCTGGAATCGGTTGTGCATGAGACCAGCATTGTGAAAACTGTGAGCAGTAAAAGACTATACTTAAGCATATGGGACAATTCATTTTTTGTATTCATATCTACTAAGAAATGGGGTTAATTAGTCACTGGATTGTTTTAAAATCTCTTGCAGATCATTTCTGAGATATTCTTTGATAGAAGTGTGATCTATCGAGGCTGCAAGGTTTGTTGTTTCATAAGGGTCTTTTGTGTGATCATATAGCTCTTCACTGCCATCAGAGTATTCAATATATCTCCATTTCTCGGTACGGAGGCTGTAGTGCTTATCACCCTTATATGCGACTACACTGAGGGCATGATAATTCTGAAATTCATTTTGATTGCCATGTAGTAATGGAGTGAGGCTTTTTCCACCCAAAACATGTCCATTTGAATTTTTCCGATTATCATAGAGAGCTTTGCCCATATCACTAATCGTTGGAAATAGGTCTATCAGGCTGACCGGAGTGCTTACCTTGGATACTTGTTCGATGGCTGGATCATAAATAACAAGCGGAACCCGTGTCGAGCTCTCCCATAAATTATTTTTGAAGAGCTGCTCTTTTTCACCAAGTGTGTATCCATGGTCGCTGGTAAAAATCACAATTGAATTCTGAGCAAAATCAGATGCCTCTAATGTGTCAAGAAAACGTCCAACCTGTTCATCCATGAAGGCAATGGATGCTAAATAAGCTTGATAATAAGTTTTAAGTGCATCTTCTTTGGTGCTAAAAGACGAAATAAGAGAGTTGTAATGGTATTTTCCTTTTGATTCATCGGGAAAGAATTGCTTTTCGAAATAGGTATCTTCTGCATCATTTTCCAAAATCAAAGGCAGCTTTATATCTTCTTTAGGAAACATATCAAAGAATTTATCTGGGACCACCAAAGGGGTGTGAGGGCGTATCAAGCCAATACCAAGAAAAAATGGAGCCTGATCATGACTGAGTTCCCATTGCTTTAATTTGTCGATGGCCCAATCAATGGTTTTCTCATCTGGTAATAGATCTCTGTCAGTTGCACTGTTGTATTCAAATGTTTGTTGCAAAGGAAATAAATACCACCCTTCATGACCCGGATTTATACTATCTGCCGGAACTATCGGTATATCGGATAATCGGGCAAACGTAGCATCCAGCGGGCCAATATTTCTAAAGGGGAGAGGAACGCTTGGGTGCCCAACTTTTTCAGTTCCATTAAATGCAATAGGTGTGTAGTCTTGTTTTAAGCCATATTCATCCCACGCTTGCCTCCATGGTTGATGCATTAATTTTCCAACTCCAGCAGTTTTATAACCGTAATCTCTCAGTTGCTCCATTATTGTATTCGAATTGCGAAGTACACTGTTATTACGCCAGTTTTCAAATCCGAAATTTTCCGAGTGATGTGGGTAGATACCTGTAAACAGGCTTGCACGAGATGGAGCACATACTTGTGCATTGGAGTGTGCATTGGTAAACAGAGTACCTTTGCTTGCCAGTCTATCAATATTTGGCGTGTGTACTTGGTCATATTCACCATAAGCGCCAACAAATTGATTCAGGTCGTCAGCCATAATTAAAATTATATTTGGTCGCTCTGTATCTTGGGCGAACAATTTGAATGGATATAAAACAAGAACAAAAAGAATAAGTGTAAACGATATAAAGTATTTGGTCATCGCGTCGATTTTGAGCAATAGTTTGTGCTGATGTTGGATAACATTTACCCGTCCATTCAAATGGTTTACCACATTGCAATAGTGAATTTGGCTAGTTTCTGGCGATTTTGCATTAAAGTTCATTCGATCTTTGATCATAACGACGGTGCAATTTTTTAAAATTTTCTTACTTTTATCAGATTGAAAAACGCAGCACTAAACATGATTAAAACGATCATTACACTTTCAATATCGTGTTCTGCACACCATCGCAGGCATATACGAATGTGATTTCATGCTAAATGTGATTTTAGGGCTGTGGTTTACGATCTAGTAATATTTGTTCG
>DATFJT010000249.1:0-7932 GCA_035269065.1 Saprospiraceae bacterium
CTCTTCCACAGCTTCCTGCCAGGGTCTGAGCAGAATACCGAGCTGATTTTTGGCCTTTGACTTGTTCATGACACTGTAGTAGGGGCGCTCTGCCTCTGCCGGATATTCTTCCGTCGTAATAGGACGTACCTCACAAGAATATCCCCCTAAATGTCGAATGTACATGGCCAGGTCAAACCAGCTGCAGACACCGCTATTGGATAGGTTGTACACCCCGTAGTTCTTGTGTTTTTTGTTTTGGATCATCATGAGAATGTCATAGGCCATATCCAGACTATACGTGGGTGTCCCAATTTGATCTTCGACAATTTTCAGCTCGTCCCTTTCTTGCATCAGTCGGATCATACTTTTGAGAAAGTTATTTCCAAAGGGCCCGATAATCCATGAACTCCTGAATATCTGGTACTCCTCTGTATGCCTTGTGATTTCTTGTTCTCCGGCCAATTTGGTGCGACCGTATACGCTTTCTGGATGAGTTGGGTCTGTTTCTAGCAAGGGTCGATTTAATGTATTGTGGTATACATAGTCACTTGAAAAATGAAGGATTGGAATTTTTTTCCTTACACAGGCTGCAGCCAGGTAGCTCGGTCCATGCACGTTGATTTGTTTTGCCATAACCTGGTTGCTTTCTGCTCCGTCTACGTGGGTATAGGCGGCACAATTGATCAGTAAATCAAATTCATTGTAAGCGAAATAAGTGCGAATGGCTTCCTCAGAGGATAAGTCCATTTCTGCCCTGGGACACGGTACCAAGGTGAATTCCGGAAATTTATCTTTCCAATGAAAAAAGGACTGACCCAACTGTCCTGAGGCTCCGGTGATGACAATGCGCATGGTAAGTTATTCTTATGATCTTCAAATATAACGAAATCCGATGGTGCAGCGCAGGAGGGATCTTCTTCAGATGGGCTTTCTGATCCGGAAAACAAAAATCATACAAAACAGGCGGTAGCAGGTGCATTTAAGGATCAAAAACGGGCCGGTGAGCCCCAAAAGCAGCCTGTTGTTGATCTTTATCAGACAGAATAAGTGCTGTTTCGGGTATTTCCCAATCAATGTTTAGCTTAGGATCTGTACACAAAATGCCGCCTTCGCTTTCCTTGTTGTAGAAATTATCGCACTTATAGCAGAAAATAGCCGTGTCACTCAGTACCAAAAAACCATGGGCAAAGCCGCGTGGAATGTAAAATTGATTGTGTTTCTCAGCATCGAGTATAACGGAATGATACTGGCCGTAGGTCGGAGAACCCGGACGCAAATCAACCGCAACATCCTGTACCCTGCCATGAACGACGCGAACAAGTTTTGCCTGTGCATGTTCGCCACACTGGTAATGCAAGCCACGAAGAACCCCTCTTGTTGATTTGCTTTGATTGTCCTGGACAAAATGTGTAGTGATGCCCTCCCGCTCAAACAGGCGCTCATTGTGAGACTCAAAAAAGTAGCCTCTATCATCGCGGAATACCCTCGGCGTAAACTCCAAAAGTCCTTCAATTCGTGTTTTTGTGAATGGCATGAATTATTTTTTTCGCATGAAAATGGCGATGGGTACGCCGGTAAATTTGAAGCGATGTCTCAATTTGTTTTCCAGGTAATTCTTGTAGGGTTCTTTGACATATTTGGGGTAGTTGCAGAAAAATGCAAAGGCTGGGAAGGTAGCCTTGATCTGTGTCACATATTTGATTTTCACATAGCGCCCTTTGATGGCCGGTGGCGGGTTCTTGGCAATGATTTCTTCCACGTATTTATTTAATTCACTGGTTTTTATTCTTCGACGCTTGTTTTCAACCACCTGCATGCCCCAATCTACAGCCTGCATAATACGCTGCTTCTCAGTAGAAGATATAAAAAGCACAGGTATGTCATTAAAGGGGCTTATCTTTATTTTTAGTTCTTTTTCATAGGTTCCGGCGGTATGGCTGTCTTTTTCGACGAGATCCCACTTGTTGATGAGAATGACGACGCCTTTATTGCGACGCTCAGCAATACGCAATATGTTCAAATCCTGTTGTTCTATTCCGAGGGTGGCATCTATGACCAAAAAGCAGACATCGCATGACTCTATGGCCCTGATAGCACGCATGACGGAGTAAAATTCAAGGTTTTCGTGGACCTTGGCTTTTTTTCTCAGGCCTGCGGTGTCAATGAGGTAGAATTTTTTGTCGTATTTATTGTATAGCGAATCTGTGCTGTCTCTGGTAGTCCCGGCGATATCTGTGACAATATTGCGTTCTTCATCAAGTAAAGCGTTGACAAAAGAAGATTTACCTGCATTGGGCTGTCCGACAACAGCAAATCTCGGAATATCATCCTCCGGCAATTCCATCTCTGAGAGAAACCCGGACACCTCATCAAGAAGCTCACCAGTTCCACTTCCACTCATACTGGAAAGAAAAAAGCAATGCTTGAATCCGAGTGACCAAAATTCATTGGCGTCTATGGCACGCTCCGCATTGTCTACCTTATTCACGATGAGGATCACCGGTTTTTCAACAGCCCGCAATTTATCAGCCATTTCGTAGTCGAGATCCGTGATGCCGGTGGTTACATCACACATAAACAGGACGACGGACGCTTCTTCTAGTGCGATGTCCACCTGTTCTCTGATGGCTTTTTCAAATACATCATCGCTGTGTTCTACAAATCCCCCGGTGTCGATGACGGTAAATTCTTTGCCATTCCAGTGACTCATGCCGTATTGCCGGTCTCTGGTCACACCGCTCTCGTCATCCACGATGGATCGCCTGCCACCAATCAGGCGGTTGAATAAGGTCGATTTGCCCACATTAGGCCTTCCTACGATAGCTACAATATTACTTTCCATATGCTTTTCTACTCGTACCCGAAATTTTTCAACCAGCGCTTGTCATTGCGCCATCCTTTTCTGGCCTTAATGAAAATCTGCAAAAATACGTTTTCTCCAAAGAAGGATTCCAGGCTTTTGCGCGAAGCAGTACCCAATTTGCGAATCATTTTGCCGTCTTTTCCGATCATGATCGCCTTTTGACTCCGTCGAGATACGTAAACATTGGCAATGATTCTTATAATAGGCCCCTTTTTGCTTGTCCCTCGCTTAAAGCTCTCTACCTGAACTTCGACATTGTAGGGAATTTCCTGGTGGAATAGAAGTAAAATTTGTTCTCGAATAAACTCGGATGTAAAAAACCTTTCTGATCGGTCAGTCCAATCTTCTTTGTCGTAAAAAGGAGGGTGTAATGGCAAGTGCTCTACTATGGATTTGAATAAAGAATCTACGCCTTCACTTTTTAAGGCAGAAACTGCAAAACTGTCCTGGGGCTGTAGCAACTGTCTCCATTCCTGTAACCTATCTTCCGCCTCTTCCGAGCTTATTTGATCAGATTTATTAAGGATGAGAACGAGTCTCTGATTGGCTGCGAGCTGCGTCATCATTTCAGTCATAGGATGTTTATCAGGAGAGGGGTCTTCCGGAGAAACGACGAACAGCAGAAGGTCCGCATCTTCAAAAGCTTGTGACACCGTGCTATTCATATTCTCCTGCATCAGGTAAGCTGGTGCGTGTATAAAGCCGGGTGTATCACTAAAAATAACCTGATAATCTTCACCATTGATCATGGCTTTGAGGCGATGCCTCGTGGTTTGTGGTTTGGGTGTTACAATAGCGGTCTTGTCCCCCATCAAAGCATTTAGCAAGGTGGACTTACCGGCATTGGGCAATCCAATGATGTTGACAAATCCTGCGCGATGTTTCAAATGAGTTCCTTGTTGTAGTGCTTTTTAATCTGGCTTTCTACCATCAGCAATACCTGCTCAGGGGAGTATTTTTGCCAGAAAACGCCGTTAAATAATTCTCCTAAATGTACAAAATAATTGATGCGGGTATCCACCATTTCATCACTGACGTGATCGTGGGTATTGAGGAGGCAAATCCAACCGTGTTCAATGTGCTCAAACCAGTCTTCGTAGTAGGCGTCATCTGATCCGTGGAAGTTGAGCAGGTTGTCGCAAAAAAACAAAAACTTTTTAATGCCACAATCCATTGCTGTATCGATCAGCTCCTGCCTCAGGATCATGATATCATTGTTGATGGCATCATTCCATTCTCCCAGTAGTTCTATCATCATGACTCCCAGGTCATAATTCACATATAGTACTTTCAGGTATAGGGTAGGGGATCCGAAATCATCCCATTGGGGATGGATTACAAAGTTGTAGATCTTATTGGTGAAATAAAATTCACTGTACGCTCTACCGTGGAAAGGGGACTGTTTATCTTCCGAGGCAATATATTTTTCGCGCCATTTGAAATAGGGCTCAATGTCGTGCATAAAAAGATTTCTATAATGCTGATCAAAAACAATTTAGTGAATGACTGTCACAATGCAGGGAGCAATAGAAATAATTCTAAATTTGGCTTCATGCTGAGCGTTCAGTGTTCATTCCTCTAACTCATTTGCTATTGATGAAGTTTCGCAAATTTCCATTTTTCATTTTTCTTTTACTCTCATTTGTGCTTGCGACCACAAGGTTGTATTCCCAGCAGCTCAATGTATTTCCTTTTGAAAACAACAGTTTTTACCTGGAACATTCCTCCATTCAAAACGGGCACTGGAATGCCGCAGGTGTTGCGCTTCAATGGTACCATGGGGATAGTTTGTTTACAGAGGCAGCCATGACTTCAGAAACTTTAAATAGCGTCAGGGCGCATTACCTGCAATTTGCGGACGATTCTGCAAGAGTCAGTTTTTTTAAAGAGGGGGAGCGATTGTGGGATAATATATACCGCAACAAGGGGCATTTTTATGAGAAATACGGGGAGCAATTTTACTTTCAGATTGACCCACTTCTCGAGTTGGGCACCTGGTTGTCCGGTGCAGAAGCGGATGGTTACACAATAAATGGGAGAGGTATCCTCTTAAATGCAGGTATTGGGGATCGTTTGAAAATTTTCTCCAGCCTCCAGGAGATACAGCGTTCCTTTGCCCAGTATACCAATGAATACATAAGAGATTACCGCGCTGTCCCCGGCACCATCCTGGCCAAAGGCTACAGTTCGGATCTCTATGGCATTCAGGGAGGCAGAGATTACAATGTTGCCCGTGCCATGGTACAATACGAGGTAAATGATTGGCTCCAGATGTCGATGGGACATGACAACAATTTTATTGGCAACGGTTACAGGAGCCTCCTTTTGAGCGATTTCAGCGCACCATATTTTCATTTGAAAATCAATACCCACCTCGGCCGCTTTCATTACCAGAATATCTTTGCAGAGATTTCAGCGGAAGGGACAAGCGACCGGCGGGGAGACTTGCTGCTCACTAAGAAATATTTTGTCAATCACTACCTGGGGGTCAGTCTGACAGAAGACCTGAGTGTGGGCCTATCCGAAACCGTGGTTTTCTCACGCGCCAATCAATTCGAACTACAATACCTCAATCCCGTGATATTTTATCGCTCCGTAGAACATACCCTCGGCAGCCCGGACAATGTGATACTCGGCATGAATGCGCATTGGGATTTATTTGACCGTCTACGGTTTTATGGTCAATTCACATTTGATGAATTTAAATTCAACGAAATGTTCATTGACAACAACGGCTGGTGGGGCAATAAATGGGGATCACAATTGGGGGCTCAGATAACTGATGTTGCGCTTCAAAACAGCATTTTGAGAGTGGAGTGGAACCGCTTACGACCTTACACCTTTCAACACCGTGACAGCGTATCCAATTTTACCCATGCACGTCAGCCATTGGCTCATCCATCTGGTGCCAATCTAAATGAATGGTTGCTTGAATGGACCTGGTTGCCAAATAGCAACTGGCGTCTTAGATTTTTGGGAATGTATCAGACAAGCGGAATTCAGCGACCCAATGAGATCAATATTGGATCTAATCCCAACCAGGATTTCTCCGATCGTACCAATGATTATGGAATTTACCTGATCAACGGTCCTGATCAGGATATTCTATTTGGCTTGCTGGAGCTGCAGAGAAGGCTATGGAACCAATTGAATTTCTCTCTGGAATACCGATTCAGACAACAGGAAATCTCCGGGAACAGCGATTTATCCAGAGAGGAACATTATATCGGCCTTTCCTTAAGATGGAATTGGCCGACCCGTGATTTTGCAATTTAAAAGTTGAAATCTTGAATTCAGTAAAAACAATAGTAGTAACAGGACCGGAGTGCGCCGGAAAAACCATGCTTTGCAAAGAACTATCACGGAATTTGGATTGTCCCTGGGTGCCGGAATACAGCGTGGAATACCTGGATTCTTTGTCCGGTAAATATGAATTGAAGGATTTGGTGGAAATAGCTATTGAACAGCGACAAAGAATCTTCGATGCTGCCGCGGAATCTGAATTTGTCATTGCAGATACGGCTTGCCTGGTATTGAAAGTGTGGGCCGAAGTCAGATTTAAAGAAGTCCCCGCTATTATTGAGGGCTGGTGGAAAGAGGCTGAAAATTATACCTATTTGCTTTGCACGCCTGATTTGCCGTGGGAGCCCGGACAGTATCGAGAAAATCCAAGTGACCGCGATGAACTCTTTGAGAAGTATCGTCAACATCTCTGGGAGGGAGATCGAAATTTTGCGGTGATCAATGGCAGGAATCGTGTGCCACAAGCGCTTAAATTCCTTGAAGCGTCCGGCCTCATCTGAATTGAACTCTGGTGTTAGATGAAATGAGATTCCTTTATGCTTCTTTTCAATTTTTTCTCTAATTACATACATTTGTCACATTCTTTCAATGGGGTGCCTGAAAACAGCGGGCTGAGATCATACCCTTTGAACCTGCCCGGGTAATACCGGGAAGGGAAACCGGATCCCATCGGATCCACAAAATTATTCATGATGAGATCTTTTTTGACCATGGCCTTCTCAGGCCTGTGCTTGTTCATGGCAACAGCGCAATCACCATTTACAGTTGAGCTTGAAAATGATTCTGGCGAAAAGCTGGAGGAAATTCTTATTCAAGTATCCAATGCCGATCAAAACCTTCTGCTTACTCAATGGACCAATGAGGATGGCAGGGCTCAGTTCCAAATGCCGGAAGGCGACTATCAACTCACCATTGATGGTGGTCCAGGGTATCAAAAAATCGCCCGCGAAATATCGCATGTCTCTGGGGCAGGGACCTACAATTTTACTTTGCAAATAAAGAGTTGGAAATTACCGGAGGTGTCTGTGCGTGCAGACTATGTATCTCCTGAGGCTCCCGTGGCCAGCAGGTCTATTTCCAGGGAGCGCATTGAAAAAATCAATACGGGCAGAGAGATTCCATTGCTATTGCAGGAGACACCTTCCCTGGTCGCTCATTCTGACGCCGGTAACGGGGTGGGTTACAGCTACCTCAGGATTCGGGGCAGTGATCAAACACGCATCAATGTTACAGTCAATGGCATCCCGTTGAACGATTCTGAATCTCACCAGGTTTTCTGGGTCAATATGCCTGACCTGACCAGTTCTTTAGGGAACGTAACCATCCAAAGAGGTGTAGGAACATCCTCATCTGGGGCAGGAGCCTTTGGTGCCAATATCCGCCTCAATACGGGCAATCGCGTGGATGAGGACCAGGTGATGATACGCTCTGATATCGGCAGCTACAATACTTTTAGAAATCATATCCAGGTGAACCAGGGCCCCTGGCAGGTGCGCTTGTCAAATATTCAGTCAGATGGCTACATTGACCGTGCAAGCTCCGATATGAATGCTTATTTCATACAGTATCAGAAAGAACTCCGCCATAGCGAACTCAAATTATTGCATTTTTATGGCAGGGAGAGAACTTATCAATCTTGGTATGGTGTTCCGGAATCCCTGGCAAAGGGAGATGACCAGGCCCTGGAGGATCACATTGGGAGAAATTCTTACACCCCGGGTCAGATTGAAAATTTGAGAAATAGCGATCGCAGGTACAATTTCTACGAGTATGAGGACCAGGTG
>DATFJT010000250.1:0-8800 GCA_035269065.1 Saprospiraceae bacterium
TTTTTAAAATATTTTCCTGCGCACAATATTCTTCTACACAATGGACTGATAGTCAGCAGTCGGCAAATGAAACCTATAAAAAAAGAATATTTTACACTTAGCTAATAACTATCCTGAACGACTGTATTATCTTTACCAACAGACATATATTAGTAAAAAGGTATTCCTTATGACAAAGCACAATTTCAGCGCTGGACCCGCCATTCTTCCAAAATCTGTACTTGACCAGGCATCAGAAGCTGCAAGAGATTACAATGGCATCTCCCTCTCCCTTCTTGAATTGTCACACAGAGGACCAGAGTTCACCGAGATTCTCAATAGAGCTGTGGCAAAAACACACGAACTTACTGGACTGGGAGACGAATACGCGGTTCTCTTTCTCACGGGTGGGGCAAGCAGCCAGTTCTTTATGGTGCCTATGAACCTGCTCCCTCAGGAGGGTTCTGCCGACTACCTCAATACTGGCCGGTGGTCTGACAATGCTATTGACGAAGCAAAAAGTTTTGGAACGGTCAACACCATTGCCTCTTCAAAAGAGGATAATTACATGTTTATCCCAAAAGACTACCAATCAAACAGTAACGCCACCTACCTGCATTATACCAGCAACAATACAGTTGCAGGAACTCAATTCCAAAGCCTTCCTAAGTCTGAGGCACCACTGGTTTGTGACATGTCTTCGGACATTTTCTCAAAGCCTTTAGACTTCAAACGCTTCGGTCTTATTTACGCAGGAGCTCAGAAAAATCTAGGTCCTGCTGGCACAACCCTTGTCGTAGTCAGAAAAGACCTCTTGGGAAAAGTATCCAGGGAAATACCCACTATGCTGGATTATCAGACCCATGTGAAAAAGAACAGCAGTTACAACACGCCCCCGGTCTTTCCCATTTATGTATGCCTCCTCACAATGGAGTGGATACTGGGACAGGGAGGGCTGGCAGAAATGGAAAGGAGAAATAAAGCAAAATCTCAATTGCTTTACTCAGAGATTGATCGCAATCCACTTTTCTATGGACTGGTAAATAAAGAAGATCGCAGTATGATGAATGCCACCTTCCAGCTCCACGACCAAAGTCAAATGGAGGAGTTAATGGCTATGACCAAAGAAGCAGGCTGCGTAGGCCTTAAGGGCCATCGCAGTGTAGGAGGACTGAGGGCATCCATGTACAATGCTCTTGATTTAAGCAGTGTAGAGGTCCTTGTGGACATCATGCAGGAATTCGAGCGCAAAAAAGGCTGATCTTTTTGCCCATACTTTTCAAAGACATATTGCACTACGGAGACATTGGACTACCCTACCAAATCATTGCAGAGCGCAGAAGAACAATTCGCGTAAGTATTGCTGCCAAAGGAGCCTATTTACGGCTTCCTATGTCTGTATCAAAAAATCAAATTGAAAAACACCATGCTCAATTCCTGACCTGGGCCAAAAAGCAACTGAACGAAAATCAAGAAATAAGGAGGCGCTTTAAACTTCAACCATTCAAAGCGCATCGCCACCTTCAAGTCATGGACAAGGTTTTTAGTATATATGCCAAGGTGGATTCAGAACGTGATCGGCTTAAGGTCCATCTCAATAAAAATCTCCAGGAAGTACATATTTTGCTATCTCAGGAACAGGAGTATCAGCAAGTGCCGCCTATGCTGAGTCGAAACTTCAGCAAAGCCTTCTCTAACGAAATAAAATCAGAAGTTGCTCTATTGAATAGTCGCCATTTTAATTTTGATTATAATCAGGTTCGCCTTAAGTATAATGCCACCAACTGGGGTAGCTGCTCGAGAAAGAAAAACATCAATCTCTCCTCTCGCCTCCTCCTCGTTCCGGACGAGGTACGCCATTACGTCATCGTCCACGAATTGGCCCACCTGCAGGAAATGAATCATTCCAAACGCTATTGGCAATTGGTGGAAAGCGCCTTACCCGACTACAAGGAATATGAACAGTGGCTGAAAAAAGATGGAAAAACAGTGGACTTCGCATAAAAAAAGGCCATTCTCAAGGAGAACAGCCTTTCTAACTTTCTTCTTTACAAAAGGAATTATCCTTTCACATAAGTGAATTCTATAATCCCCGTATTATTGGTGCTTGCATTACAGCTGTTGTCGGCAGCATCTACCCGGTCGATACGAATAACTGCGTAATCACTACCCCCTCTCAGTTGAGCTACGTAGAAGTTTCCTACTTGAGGATTATTGATGGAAGCAGTTTCAGTTCCAGAAGCAAATAAACTCTCTGCATTGCCTTTGTTCACATCTAAATCATCAATAAAAGCAGTAGCATCAACATATCTCGTTCCGTTTTGCGCCATCCAGCTACCTGTAAAAGGGTTTGGAGCAACATCGGTATTCAACATATCTCTGTTGGCATCCGATCCTGCAGCTGATACATCCGCATCATTTACCAGGTCATATCCACCAGTGCAACCAGATGCTCCATCCATGTGGTAAAATTGACCGTTAAAAGGCCCATCAAGCGTGGATACGGCTGTAACTGTCAACAGTAGATTCTTCTCGACATTATTCTCATCAGTAAGCGTAACCGTATATTCAAAACTTTCTCCACCAGTGGCAGGTGCGCGGAAAGCAATTCCAAAATCAGTAAAAGCATCACGCAATTGATCAGTCAAAGTGAATGGATTGGAACCAGGGGCCCCTTGAAATAGTAGGTCTGTATCATCTACTATAACACCACCCCTCGTGATTTCGATCGATGCCAGTGGTGCATTTCCAGCTTGTGCATTGAAATCAACTGACCGCAAAATACCTGCGTCAGCCATGACCTCGTAAAAGTTTTCCCCAGGCTCCTGGCTAAATTCAAAAATGAGATCTTGCGAGGCTGTTGATACAGTGACCAATTGTGAGGTACTTACCCTATCACGTGTATCTGTAGCTTCTACCTCATATTCAAAAGAGGCCCCACTATTGTCCGGTGCTAAAAATGAAATGGATGTATTAAACCCATCCTCATCATCTGTTCCTTCCAATAGTATTGGATTAGAAATTGGAGCAGCTCCATCAATCATAAAGTCGGTAACATCTGCTTCTAAACCATCAACAAGAACTCTGTAAGATTGTAAATCTGACCTGCCGGGAAGAATACTCAAGGTGTAATCTGCAAAAGTGCCTGGTGCTACCTCTTGATCGCCACCAGTTAAAGTGATTTGTGGGGCATCAGGGTCATTGCCATCGTCTGTATCGTCTTCACAGGAAACAAAGACCAAAGAGCTGATCAATAAGCTAAATAATAGGATCCAAAAATTCTTCATATTTCTAAAATTTTTAATTTACAAATTTGTGCAAGTTACTAAAGACAGTCTTTATCTTTAGTAGATAAAAGAAAAACTACACAACAGATTCACTTATTATACTACAATGCAGATACGACAAAAACAATTTTTAGGTTGCTTTATCTGCAGTCTTTTTTCAATAATAAAAATCTAGACCCCTCTCCAAGTTCTAAGAATGCTAGTGACTTGCCATTCTGAACTTTGTTTCCTTTTAAAGGAGGATGTCTGCATTTCTGGAGAATGCTATTTACAGCGAATACAACATCTGCAAGTTTTAAAGCCACCTTTTATCTGCCACGGCTACATGCAGCGCCCCCCACACACTCGCTATCAATAGCTGATCAGCTATTGAGGGTGGCTTCTCATCAAACGATTTTTCCGCCAACCAATCGTGCGTTACAGCGTTCATATCGTAACTTAGAGAATGAGAATTTACATTTTTTATGAAGGAACTAAATGAAAAAGAAAGGGAGGTCATGCTCAATAAAAACATGGAGGCTCCTTTCCTTAATGCCTATTATCTTCTGGAGGATGATGGCACCTACCATTGCAAGCAATGCGATCAAAGTCTCTTTTCATCAACAGATAAATTTCACTCGGGATCCGGCTGGCCTTGTTTTGACAAATCTATTGAGGACCATGTCCGCAATATCCAAAACGAGGAATTGGGAAAAATGGAAGCCTTCTGTAGCACTTGCAAGGGGTTTTTAGGCTATGTCTATTTGAGGGAAAATTTTACTGACCGTCAAAAGAGATACAATATCAGTTCACTTGCCCTTCGTTTCAAACCTGATTTATTTTAAATAAAACACCATTATCATGCGCTATTTCGCACTCTTCTCTGCCCTGATGTTTATCTCCCTCCTTTCAGCCAACTGTAATCCTGAGAGACAGTCATCCCAAATGGAGAACCCGCGGAATAGAGTTTTTCAACCCGATTCCAGCCTGGAAGTAGCTACGCTGGGAGGCGGTTGTTTTTGGTGTCTTGAAGCAGCTTACGAGCGCATCAAAGGGGTCAAACATGTGGTGTCCGGATATGCCGGAGGCAACACCAAAAATCCCAGTTATCGGGAAGTAGGCGCCGGGGGAACAGGTCATGCAGAGGTTGTCCAAATACATTTTGACCCCCAAATTATTGGCTATGAGGAAATCCTTGAAATTTTCTGGACCATTCATGACCCTACTACGCTCAATCGACAGGGAGGCGATGTTGGCCCTGAGTACCGCTCAATTATTCTCACACATAACGAACCTCAAAAGGAGATAGCCCAAAGGTCCATAAATGAAACGGCATCACTACTTTGGAACAATCCTGTTGTCACAGAAATAAAACCCCTTGAGGATTTCTATGAGGCTGAGAAATACCATCAGGATTATTACGATAACAACGCCAACCAGGGTTATTGCCGCGCAGTCATCAATCCCAAGTTGAAAAAACTGAAAAATAAATTCTCTGATCGTATCAAAGAAGGCTACGAGTAAGCCTATTTGTTCTTCTCACAGAAAAAGCAGCGCAAGAATCCCAATTAGAATATACTTCTCGTTTCACTGCATATGTACTTTCATTCTCAGAAACCAAGGTGACAGATCAATCATTCATCAGCACCAGCTTCGATCTTAAATAAGTTTTTCTAGTTTAACAGAAAATGTTTCCGGTTTGCCATTGATTTTCAGGTTCATTTTTTAGATTCTAATTCGTAAATTGACAAAAAGAAGAGAATAATATGAGAAAATTAGCAAGTTACAGCAGCCGTGTAGAAGCGGAATTGCTCCTTTCAAAATTACAGCAGCAAGGTATACATGCCGTAGAATTAGACAAAAAAGAATCTGTCACCCAGTTGATCGGAAAAGTAGAAATTCACGTGTCAGAAGATGAATTTGATCGTGCCAAAGCAATTATGGAAGATTTGGTAAAAGACCCGGATCAAAAAGCATGAGACAGCTTTTTTTTTCAATTCAATTATTTAATCACCACCTACTCAATGATGTCATTCTCACGGATAGGTAGAATTCCCGATATAAGATGAAATACCGCAATGTTTATATTGCAGCTACCAGTCAGCACGTGGGAAAAACGACTTCCACACTAGGTCTTGTTGCAGCGTTCAAAGAAAGAGGCCTCAATGTAGGCTACTGCAAACCAGTTGGACAAAAATACCTACACGTAGACAACAAGATTGTGGATAAGGATACAGTACTTTTTGCTGATCTCCTCAACCTGGATATAGAGCCTACTATACACAGCCCTGTCATTTTCAATCGAGGCGTGACCAAAAAGTATATTGAAAATCCGGAAATGTATGGGGATATCAAAAAAAACATTGTTCATGCCTCCCAAATATTGAGCAAGAAACATGAAATCGTTGTCTACGAAGGAACAGGACATCCCGGAGTGGGTAGCGTTGGCAATGTATCGAATGCGGATGTTGCAAAGTTACTGGATGCTTATGTGGTGATGGTTGTGGAGGGGGGTATTGGCAGTACCATTGATCAGCTCAACCTATGTTGCTCACTTTTTAGGGAGCAAAATGTACCCATTATTGGTGTCATCGTCAACAAGGTCAAAGAAGAATACTTAGATAAAGTTGCCTACTATCTTGAGAAGAAATTCTCTGAAATGAATCTTCCACTTTTAGGTTGTATCCCCTACGACAAAAGTCTGGCCTACCCGCTTATGAAGACCATCGCATCTACTATCAATGCCAGCGTAATCATGAATGAAGATCACCTAAATAATAAGGTGGCAGATTATCTCGCCGGTTCGCTAACAGACCTGGAGAAAATTGACAAACTTGAAGATATCCTGATGGTAGTAAGCTCAAGGCGTGGGAATGAAGCCATTACTCGACTTGAAGTACTCAAAAAGACCCGCAATATAGAGCAGGAAACACCCTTGGCTGGAATCGTGGTTACAGGAACTGAAAAGCTCGAAGGAAAAATTGTGGAATACGCAGAAAAGTACAAAGTGCCGGTCTTGAGAACATTCCTGGATACCTATGAGGTAGTACTTAAGATTTCCCGTATTGAGGTAAAAATCAATATCAATACCCCGTGGAAAATTCAAAGGGCCATAGAACTGATCAAAACCAATGTCGATCACGAGAAAATACTGGAACGGCTGACATGACTGTAAAAGTTAGTCCCATTGAACAAGAGCCGTCCAGACACTCAATTTACCTTCGTAGTAAGCAGTCCAAATAGGTCGCACCATTCCCTCGTGTGCTGCTATATTGTTGTAATCTCCGAAAAATTTCATCGGCCCCGGAGGCACAAATGAAGTATCGCTTACGACAACAGACTCAAAACTTTGCCCGCCATCTTCAGATACGGCGAGACGGACATCTGTTTTTAAATCCTCATGGGCACTGCGATCGTAGAATACTATAAAAATGTACCCTGTGGCAGGGTCAATAGCCATCCAGGGTAAAAATTGATGCTTATCACGATCATCAGGGAAAACATTGATCGGTTCACTCCACTGGTTCCCGCTGTCTTCCGACTTGACGAGAAAAATATCCGTATCCTCACCATTTTCCTTCTGATCTGCATAGACCACATAAATATTTCCGGCGTACTGCGATTTACTCAAATCCACACGTGTCACCGGCATGCCGTTACATCGTTCCAGGCCCGGGATCTGCATGGCCCAGCCACTTTTTTGATGAGCAATGACGCGGTCTTTTTCCTGCCAAGTCGTTCCACCATCTGTGCTGAAGTCAAAATAGATCTTATTGTTGTGCGCCCAGCTGATGTAAAAATTCCCATCCCCGTCAGCTGCTGGAACTGCACCCTCCGGTGTATGGTCATCATCTTCGCAATTGCCCTCAACATTAGAAATGATCACAGGGTCCGACCAGCTCTCTGCAAAATCAGCTGACCTGGAGAATAAAATCCTACTAAAACAACTATCTGATTTACTGCCGTACTCGTCAAACTCGGTCCAGCTGACTCCAAGAGAATTATCCACCGGGTTTACCACTGCCCACTCCTTATCCTGTTGATGTGGTGAGTTGCGCCCTATAGCAACTCCGTCTGACCATTTTGCTCCCGCATTCGAGGATTTCTGGACCACTATGCTTTCAAGAAAGCGCTCGCTAGACCAACCGGTTCCTTCCGGATCCCCGAGGTGGAAATAGTAAAATTTCCCCGTAGCATCCGAGACAATACAGGGATCGCCATATACCCCTAAGGGACTTTCCAGTACTGTTGTCCTCCAGGTCCTCCCCCTATCCCGCGAACTGTGTACCAATCGGAGAACAGAACCGGCGACCACTTCACGCGGATCATTCGGGTTGATGGCTATACTAGGCTCACAAGGTCCAAAGTTGACACCGTCCTCCTCATAAATCATAACCGCCTCAATCTCCGTCTCCAACTTGGTGATATCGGGCAATTTGGTTCTAATACTACAAGCAAAAATCAATACCACTGAAACGAGGAATATAAGGACTGACTTATTTCTCATAGATGATTGTTCATAATGAAGCACATAAGCTACTCTAATAAAGTTGCGTGCCAGATAAAATAACAATTTCTTTAAACAGCTCAATTGATGATTGAAGCAAACACATGTATATTACTCACAGAAAACAATTTATCTTTTCTAATTGCCCTAGGCTGTCCTGCTCTTCTCGCGACAGCCTTTTTTGTTTCGCAATCACACGATTAACCCATACATCATTTGATCTTTAAATTCACTTCACATAACGAATTTACCTTTGTAGGTGCCGTAAAAAAAGACAAATGCAAAATAAGAAAACCCTGGAGATCGCAGTGCTGTCGGATATACACTTAGGCACATTTGGGTGCAGAGCCAAAGAGGTACTGAAATATCTGAGAAGTATCGATCCCGAAATTCTCATACTTAACGGAGACTTTTTGGATGGATGGCAATTCAAGAAGAGTTATTTCCCCAGGGAGCACACTCTTGTCATTAACGAAATACTAAGGAAAGCCATATCAGGCACAAAAGTCTACTACCTCGCAGGCAACCACGATGATTTTCTCAGAAAATTTACAGCTTTCTCTACCGGGAACATATGCATTAAAGAGCATCTCGTCCTGCAACTTAACGGAAAGCGATACTGGTTCTTTCACGGTGATATTTTCGATGCATCTGTACTCATCTCTCCCAGCCTGGCAAAGTTGGGCGGAATGGGTTATGACCTACTTATTCGCATCAACCGCCTGGTGGATAAATTTCGTGAGGGTGTCGGGAAAGAGCGCATGTCATTCGCTGGTCGCGTAAAACAAAGCGTCAAAAAAGCAGTCAAATTCATCGATGATTTTGAGAAAAAAGCAGTGCACCTCGGTGCACAGAAAGGATATGATTTTGTAGTCTGTGGGCATATTCACATGCCGGTCATCAAGAAATTCAACATCGGGGAAAAAGAAGTTACCTACATGAACAGTGGCGACTGGGTAGAAAACCTAAGTGCCCTGGAATTCAATGGTCAGGAATGGCGCCTGGAATATTTCACCGAAAAAGTAAATGCAAAGCAGATGAGGGAAGT